>CAXBLH010000314.1:0-6755 GCA_963976315.1 uncultured Dyadobacter sp. | reverse complement strand
GAGCCGCTGTAATGTTGTGTGAATAGCATGCCACGTTTGGCTAGTTTATCAATATTGGGCGTGCTGAATTTTTGTTGACCATAACAGCTCAAATCTCCGTAACCTAAATCGTCGGCCAGAATATAAATGATATTAGGTTTATTCTGTGCTTGTATTTTTGCGAGGAGAAATAAGCAACCAATTAAACTTAGAAACGTTTTACGGTAGAAACGATGGGTTTTCATAGGTAGGTTTGAATAGTCGTACATGGGTGGTTTTTATTACGCATGATTTTTCTTAAGAAGAACCACTAAAAGGTTGTTTGCAAAAATCAGGTTCTTTCCCGTTGTTTCAGTATCGTTCCGTACAAAAAATGTTGCTACAAGTTTTAAAAGTAGCAAGGGCAGTGTACTGGTTTAAACAAATAGCACTCCATTTTCTGCATTAGGGCGTCTTTACGCTACATTTGAACTAGTAGATACAAATTCTGTACAATTTGAGACAATTGTTTTTTAGCAATTGAATAGTTTTACAGACTCGCTTAATAGTATTATTTGGTGTCGAAATATTGTTTTATGCCCACTGGCTTCATTTATAAATGAAATAGAATTCTCGCTTATGTTTTTAAAATTTATCACTATCCGGAGTTTTTTTGTATTCCTTTTCGCAACTTCTTTTTCCTTTTTAGGATACGGAAAAGACAGATCAAAACCGAACATTGTATTTATACTAGTCGATGATCTGGGCTTTGCGGATGTTGGTTTCAATGGTTCCAAATGGTTTGAAACACCAAACATTGATGCACTAGCGTCAAACAGTTTGCGCTTTGAAAATGCCTATACCTATCCCACTTGCTCTCCTTCCAGATCAGCCTTTTTTACAGGTAAGCAGTCGTTTCGCACCGGCGTTTATACCGTTCCAGTGTTAGAAAGTGGTACTGCGGAGGAGAATATTTTTTCAAGGTGGACCGTTGAGAAATCACATTCCTTATTTTCGGATCATTTGGCGAAAACGGGCTACCAATCCATTCATATTGGAAAGTGGCATATCGTCGGACCCGACCCGATCAATGAATTAGCCAGTACTTTTCCGCTTACCAAAAAGTTAACCCAACCTCGTCCAGGTGATTTTAACTGGGTGGCGCTACATAACACCCTACCCGTAAAAGCCTACTATCCGGAAGGAAGAGGTTTTGTGAAAAATGTGGGAGGGACATTCAGAGGCGATCCGGCCTTAGAGGAAGGTGGGTATAATAGTAAAACCAAAGGCTATCATGCACCATTTAGTAACCCTTTTATAAAACCGAAACCCTCTGATGAATGGCTTACGGACCGCCTGACAGAAGAGGCGCTGGAGTTTATGGAAGAAAATAAAGCAAAGCCATTTTTTGTAAATCTACATTATTACGCAGTTCATAGACCGGTGACACCACGGAACCAAACCTTGTTTGATAAATATATGAATAAGCCAGGAGACGAGGTGACCGGTCAGGGAGTGGGGCCACGTAGGAATGAAATGGCGGCTTATGCGACCATGGTGGAGTCGGTGGATGATAATGTGCAACGCTTATTGACGTACTTGGACAAATCAGGCTTACGTGAAAATACGATTATTATTTTTACTTCAGACAATGGATATAACGGAGGCCAAAGTAGCAATAATTTAATGCGTGACTCCAAAGGGTATATCTATGAAGGTGGAATTCGGGTACCTGCATTTATCAATTGGCCGGGACATATAACAGCACGGAATAGTCAGTTAGCGATGAGCTTGCTGGATTACTATCCCACGTTTTTAGAACTGGCAGGAATTAAATCAAAAGACAAAGAATTGGATGGAAAGTCCTTGGTGGAATTGTTTAATCGAGATACAGAAGCCTTTAAAAGTAGACCTCTATTTTGGCAAATAAACAGCCAATACAAACATGGAACTTGCTCGGTAATTCGAAAAAATAATTATAAACTGATTCAGTTTTTGGCGGATGGGAAATTAGAATTATACAATTTGGTTGACGATCCGAAAGAGGCTGATAATTTGGTATTGAAAGCGCCCCAAATCACCGAGAATTTATTACGTGAATTACAAGCGTGGCGAAAAATGAATCTGGTTCCTTTGCCGCCCAATGCCATTGTTTCCAATTAATGGAAAATTTACATCCTCCTTTAATTTAACGAAGATATGATACTAAATAAAAAGGGAATGGTGCTCTGCCTTTTCCTATTCTTGACCAATAATTTATTTGCCCAGAAGAAACCAAACATCGTGCTATTTTTTGTGGACGATCTGGGATGGGCAGATTTGGGATTTCGAAACTCTGTTTTTGAAACGCCCAACATTGACCAACTGAAAAAGGAGGGTATGAGCTTTGAAAGAGCCTATATTTCTACACCCACTTGTAGCCCTAGCCGTGCGTCACTGCTTACGGGAAAGGAACCAGTTCGTTTTCAAATGGTGAGGCATATTCCCGAAACTCCTGATTATGGCTTTGACGAGAATGGTAGAACCAAAAATGAATTTCACCTTTGGCCTACCGATCCTGTACAAATGCCTTCCCGAAACTGGCTGCCGGTTTCTGAAATTACCTACGCAGAGCGGCTAAAAAAATTGGGCTATTTCAATCAATTTATTGGTAAATGGCATTTGGGAAGTGAAGGTTTTCATCCCACCGATCAAGGCTTCGATAGTCAAATAGGAGCCAGTAATTTCGGACATCCCAAGAGCTATTACACACCGTTTTTTAAGTCCAATAATCCCTTGGAAGATAGCCAAGATGGCAGTTACCTCACGGATGTGCTTACTCAAAAATCCAAGGACTTTATTGCAAATTATGCTCAGGAAAAACCCTTTATGTTGTCGTTGTGGTATTATAGCGTACATGCACCTCATATCGGCCGAAAGGATTTGGTTGCCAAATTCAAAGCCAAAGGGTTAGAAGGTAAGTATGCGGAATATGCTGCCATGGTGGCTTCGGTAGATGCATCAATTGGTGAAATTCGTAAAACATTGCAGGAGAAAGGTTTGGCTGAAAATACAGTTTTGATGTTTATTTCTGATCAAGGCGGATTCTTTACAAATGCACCATTGAGTGGAGGAAAAATAGGCGGCAATACATTGGGAGAAGGTGGAGCAAGAGTTCCATTTTTGGTTTACTATCCAGGGGTTACCAAGCCGAGCTCTGAAACGCAAATACCGGTACAGTCGATAGATATTTACCCGACACTGGTTGAAATTGCTTCTGGCAAAAAGTGTACGGACAAACAAATAAACGGGAAAAGTTTACTGCCTTTACTGAAAGGGGAGACAATGGCGAAAAGAAATCTGTTCTTTTTAAGAAGTTACGAAGACCAATATGCCGCCGTAATAAATGGAGATTGGAAAATGGTGAAATACCATAGTGGAAAATACGAGGTTTTTAATATTGCCAAAGATATTTCGGAAAAACATAATCTATACCGTGACTCGGATCCCGAAAGTAAAAAGCTAAAATTAGCCTTGACCAAATGGGAGGCTGAAGTTGCGGTGAAATAATCTTTAATGCCTACAATAATATGAATTTTACAAACCCAAGAACCTGTCTTTTTGCCCTTCTCATTTTGGTGCCTAGTCTCAGTGCATATTCGCAACCCAAAAAAGCCGATCAGCCCAATATCATTTGGTTAATGGCCGAAGATATGAGTTTGGATTTGGAGTGCTATGGAATGCCTGCGGTGAAAACGCCCAATCTAAATCGGATGGCGGCCAATGGGGTGCGCTTCGATGCCTGTTTTGTAACCAATTCTATCTGTTCTCCGAGCCGCTCCGCGATGTTGGTAGGAACTCATCAAACCAAAATCAATGCACAAAATCACCGAAGTAATAGGGAAGTACCTTTGCAAGAAAACTTCAAACCCTTCACTTATTGGCTGCGCCAGGCAGGCTATACCTGTATATTGGGGCATGAAAAAGTAATGAGAAACGGGAGGAAAGTGGATGCCAATTTTAAGTTTACCGACTTAGGGCCTTGGGATGGGAAAACACAGTTTGGCCTGTTTGATAAGTATGATACTTTTGAAAAAGCCGATCAGCCCTTTTTTGCACAAATACAATTGCTGGCTTCACATCGGGGCGACTGGTGGGATGAGGTGCGTAAACAATCCAAGCATCCGGTGGATCCTGCGAAAGTGGTAATGCCTAGCTATTTAGCAGATCATCCTATTGTCCGGTTAGATTGGGCAAAATACCTGGATCAAGTGGAATATTTGGACCATGAAGTTGGGATGATTTTTAAGGAACTGGAAGGAAAAGGAATGGCCGAGAATACCATCGTTATTTTCATTGGAGACAATGGGCGGTGCAATTTACGTGGTAAGGGTTACCTTCATGACGCTGGCTTGCGGATACCTTTTATTATATACTACCCCAAAGGGATAAAAGGGGGGCAGGTAAGAAAAGATGGGGTTTCCTCCACGGATATTACGGCTACGATTCTTGATTTTGCGAATATTAAGGTCCCGGATTATATGACCGGAAAACCCGTTTTTGACAAGCGTTTTAAGCGAGAAAATGTGTATGCAACCAGAGATCTTTGGGATGAAATTCAGGAGAAATCACGAGCAATTACGACCGCCCAATGGAAATATATTAGAAATGACAAACCTGAGATACCATGGGATGCACGTCAGGCATACTTAGAGTTTTACCGACCGGCACTACACGTGATGCGACAACTGAATAGTGAAGGCAAATTGAATGCGAAGGAAAGTTATTTCTTTTCCAAAACGAAGCCTGTGGAGGAACTATATGATTTAACCACTGATCCGGATGAAACACTGAATTTGGCCACTGATCCAAAATATGTTGCCATATTAAAACAGTTTCGTGCTGATACCAAAAAGTATGATGTAAAAATGAAATCCGTTTCAAACATTTTTGAACCTGTAGAGCCCGAGGCAGTGGCGGTACTGGAATGTGTAAAAAGTAACATGCCCGAACGCTATCGCGAAATGCTCGCCGGGAAGGAAATTGGTTTTCAAAAGTTGTCGAAGGAGTATAAGGCGGCGCATAAGTAGAGGGGGGTGGGGGTTTTTATCCCTGTGAGTTGAAAGCATAAGGTAGAAAAGAGCCTTCTTAAATAAATTCCAAAAATATTTAAAAAAAATTGAATTTGGGCTACGTAGTCGCAGCCATTTTATTGTCGTGTAAAAGAAGGAATGTAAAATAATGAAGAAATTTTAGATCAATTCAAAGTAAAATGTCCCGAATAGAACAAATTACAAGTCAGGAGAATCCGGTTGATCTGAAATCTAATCATGATCAAAACGGTTCTATTTCTGAGGAAGTTCAAAACGATTCTGAGTTTTTTATACGAAATACTTTCCAAACGGATTCAAAAAAAGGCTGTGAGCTATTGTTTCGGCTGTATTTCAAACCCATGTGTTCTTACGCAGTTGGTTTTGTTTTATCCAAGGAAATAGCGGAGGATATTGTGAGTGACATATTTTTTAATTTTTGGAAAAATCAGTCATTCCATCAAGTAAGCACTTCATACAGGGGTTATTTATTCCGTTCTGTCAGAAATAGATCTTATAATTATTTAGCGAAGGAGTTGAATAAAACAGATTCTTTAAGCGACAATAACGTAAGGGATTTTGCACAAAATGAAACGCCACTTTACATCATGCAAATCGATGAATTGCAGGTGCGGATTAATAACATTATAGGCTCTCTTGGTCCACAATGTCAGAAAGTATTTCTGATGAATAGGCTGGAAGGAAGGGCGAATAAGGAGATAGCCGGAGAACTGAATTTATCGGTTCGGACTGTGGAAACACATGTTTTTAAAGCTATTTCAACCCTGCGTAAAGGGTTAAGAGACTATTGGATCAGTACGATAGCCCTATTGTGTGCTGTATACTATTCCTAAAATTTTTTTGCTATCATTAATATAGATCAAGCGTATGAGCGTCGAGGTTAGTAAAAATCTTGTCTTTGAATATTTTGCTGGTAAAACTTCTGCCATTCAAAACCGATTGATTTTGGACTGGCTTCTACTATCAGAAAACCACGAACAATACTACGAATGGTTGGTAGAGTGGGAAAAGTTATATCCTAAATGTTCACCCGAACTGGATATTCATTTGGAAAAATACATCCAATACATGAACCAGGAAGTGGAAAGTTATCCGGTAGATGTGACTGGTACCGAACCAATTAATAAGTTGTTAGTAATGAGACCCATTTCGGCTTGGTTAGCGGCAGCCAGCGTGATATTGCTGGTAGGAGTGATCTCCTTGTTTTATAAGGACAATATTCAATTTAAAAGTTACACCACTACTTATAATGAAACCAAAAGAATTAACCTAAGTGATGGTTCATCGGTTATGCTGAACTCTAACACGAATTTAAGGGTACCACGATTTGGTTTTGGGAAAAGCAGCAGGAGGGTGAGATTGATAGGTGAGGCCAATTTTAATGTAACGCATACAGTTAGTAATCAAACATTTATCGTGGAGGCCGAAGAAGGCTTGGAAGTGGTGGTTCTGGGAACTGAGTTCACCGTTAATTCCAGAAAGCACGGGTCGAAGGTGGTATTGAATAAGGGTAAGGTGCAGCTCAAATATGGAAAAAATAGTGCAAAAAAGGAGCTGTACTTAAAGCCGGGTGAGTTGGTAACGGTCGATAATAGTGGAAAAGCGAATCTTAGGAAAACGGATAATACCGAAATGCACAAAGGTTGGGCCAATCACCGATATACTTTTGATGGTACTACTCTTCATGAACTGGTGTTTCTTTTTGAA
>CAXBLH010000313.1:0-6774 GCA_963976315.1 uncultured Dyadobacter sp. | reverse complement strand
GTTTTTTGCATATTTTCCAAATATGATTTTTGGTTGGAAAGTATACCCGCTACCACCTCTGCATCTTTACGTGGTTCTGTAAAATAGGCATAAATAAGCTGCAAGGTTGTTTCCAAATCTTTTGGGCTAGTACTTCCATTGATTCCTTCAGATAATTCGCTAATAAAAGGAGAACCATTTACAGTTTTACCAGCCAAAAACTTTTGTAATTGCGTTTGGCTATATGGTCCCACTCCACCCGACTGAAGAAGGTAAGTAGTGAAGAGTCCGGTTTCTCTTTCGTCTGGAAATAAAGAGTATCCGCCTTTTCCTGTCGCTTTTATTAAAATTTCATCGTTTTTGAAATCAGTAGCTTTTAACATTACTTCAACACCATTTGATAGTTTCAAATTAGTGATGCTGGCTTTGGTAATTACTTTTTCGCTCACGATTTTACCGGGTACTGGTTCCTTGGGGAGAAGTGGGGTATCCAACACGTCATCCACATAAGCGGTAACATCTTTGCCAGCGGATTTTAATAATTCCTGTATTCTTGCCTTACTTGGTAAATTGTCCTTGCCTTTTTCGGAGGCCATTATTACCACCGAAAGGTTTTTGTCCGAAATGTAGGTCTTTGCCAATGCATTTACCTCTGCTAATTTTACGTCATTCAAATGCTTATTTACAAAATTATAATAAGCCTCCGCACCCATAAATGGGTTTTGATGCAAAAAGTGATTCAAGTAAGCCTGAACATGACTGGACGATTTAGTTTTATCTTTCTCCTTGAATTGTTTTTCAACACCATTCAGGAAGTCCTTTTTCGCACGTTCCATTTCACCTTCTGAAAACCCGAATTTTTGAACCCGCACATTTTCTTCCAACAAAGCCGTAATCGCCGATTCCATTGAACTTGCATCTTTAGCGAGTGCCAGCGAGGTATAGGAGTCTAAACCTCCCAAGAAATCACCGTATTCCGATGCTCCAAACAAAAATGGTGGATTAGCCTTTTGAGTAAGTTCCTGAATTCTTTGGCTCATCATGGCATTATAAAGCCCCTGTGCAAAGTTGTTTCTAACATCCTGCAAGTTTTTTTCATGCTTTCCAGGAAGTTTGTAAATGATCTGAATTACGTTTTGAGGGTATTCAGGGTCGGTTACAATGGCTATATTATTTTCTCCATTTAGAGGAACGGTATACTTAGTGCGTTTTTTGGCATTGGCAGGATTTGGAATATCCCCGAACTTTTTGATGATTTCAGCTTCTACCTTGGCTGGATCAAAATCTCCTACTGCAATAACAGCCATCAGATCAGGTCGGTACCAGTCGGTATAAAAGGCTTTTAATACGCTTGGTTTAAAAGCCTTAAGGATGCTGTCTTTCCCTATGGGCAGGCGATCGGCATAGCGAGAGTTGTTAAGGATTTGCTTGAGGTACTGGTCGCGCATACGTTGTTGCGCCCCGCGTCCCAAGCGTGATTCTTCCAGTACCACTCCACGTTCTTTGTCCACCTCTGCAGTTTCTAAAAGCGCATCGTGAGACCAGTCTCGCAATACTTGTAAGCCTTTTTCCAATAAGCCCGCTGAGTCAGTAGGTATTGGTAACATATATACGGTTTCATCAAAACTGGTATAAGCATTTAAATCAGCTCCAAAGCGGACTCCGGTTTTTTGTAAAAAATTTACTAGCTCATTTTTTGGGAAATTTTTGGTGCCATTAAAATTCATGTGCTCCATAAAGTGTGCTAGGCCTTGCTGATCCTCCGATTCCAAGATGGACCCCGCTTTTACTGCCAAACGTAATTCAGCCCGGTTTTTTGGTTCCGCGTTTTGCTTGATATAATAGGTTAGACCGTTTTTTAGTTTACCCATTTTTACGCTGGGATCAAGCGGAACTGCTTGCTTAGATAGATCCTGTGCGTTGAGGAGGAGCGGGAACAGGAGGATTAAAGTTGCCGCATAAATCCGTGAAAGTTTGTGTTTCATTAAATGGTAGTTTGTTAATACTAGGATATATTTAAACGAAAGATATAGTTATTGTATTTATTTTCAAAAATATATATAAGATAATTCTATATGAACTTTCAATTTACTTTTCTAAGAGCCTGTTTAAATTTTAATGATAGCATTAGTTTATAGCTTATTTTTTGTGCCTTGCAAACTCGAAATGAGGTTACCTTATATGGGCTTAAACTGTTACGACGTGCTATGAACGGTTCAATTATCTAAGTTAGATAGGCAGACGATTGCCCACGTGGGTTTAATCGGTGGCAATCGTCATTTTATCAAATTTATTGAAATGGACCCAAGTAACGCACTATTCCATATCCCAGATTATTTACAATATTGAGCAAGAGCAGCTTGGGCCTCCGAATAACCTAGGGTTACTGCTTGTTTGAAACTTACACAAGCCAAATCTTTTTCATTCTGACTCCATTGTGAAAGTCCTAAGCCATAGAATGCTTTTCCGTTACTACCATCCAGTTTTACGGTTTGACGAAATGCCAATGTGGCTTTGTCATAATTTTTTTGACGGAAATAAGTATTCCCTAAATTGTACCATGCCATCACATTATTTGCATCTAGAATAGTTGCTTTTTCGAAGTCGACAATGGCATTTTCAGGACTATCAAGCATGGCGTTTACTTGGCCACGGTTAAGGAAAATATCTGCGGTATCGGGAGCGATTTTAGCGGCGCGGTCATAATTAGTTAATGCGGAATCCAGTTTATTTTGATCCGTATAGAGTAAACCTAAATTATAAAAAGGACGGTAGGCGGTAGGGTCTAACCGTATAGCCTGTTCAAAATCCAGGACGGCATTTGCATATTCCTTAAGTTCATAATAGGCGACTCCCCTCAAATTGAAAGCTTCTGCATTGGAGGTATTCTTGTCAATGGCTTTGTTAATAAATTCTAAGGCTTCTTTTGTTTGGCCTGATTGCATCAAATCTTTGCCTTTTTTAAGGAATGCATCGGAAGATTGAGAGCAAGAATAGCTGAAAAATAAAAAAAATAAAAAAAAAATTCGGTTCATTGTCATTCATTTCTAGTTGGTTGCTGCAAAAGTAGTAGGAATGTTTAAAAGTATGTTTTCTTTTTGTGAAGAAAATGTATTTATCTTTGCACTGGCAAATCGGAACTACCAGCTCCTGCTGAATCCCCCAGGTCCTGACGGAAGCAAGGGTAGGTGGTCGATGCGGTGAGATTCTCGGTTTGCCATTTTTTTTCTCGCCTTGAAGCATTAGCTTACTTTTTCATTTGCACTTCATTTTATACTTTTGTTAAATATACTTAATCAAAATCATCATAATGAAATTTTTTATTGATACCGCTAATCTTCAAGAAATCCAGGAAGCACAATCACTTGGTATTCTTGATGGAGTTACTACAAACCCTTCGCTAATGGCCAAAGAAGGCATCACTGGAAAGGATAATATCATGCGTCATTATAAGGCGATTTGTGATATAGTGGATGGGGATGTAAGTGCTGAGGTTATTTCAACGGATTTGGAAGGTATGATTCGTGAAGGCGAAGAGCTTGTTGAAATAGATGATAAAATCGTTGTTAAAATTCCAATGATAAAGGAAGGCGTTAAAGCCCTAAAATATTTTTCAAACAAAGGTATTAGAACCAATTGTACTTTGATTTTCTCGGCAGGTCAAGCTTTGATCGCTGCAAAAGCGGGTGCCACTTACGTTTCTCCATTTATTGGACGTTTGGATGATATTTCAACGGACGGAATTGGACTGATTGATCAAATTATGACGATTTATAGAAACTATGGCTACGAAACACAAGTACTTGCAGCCTCAGTTCGCCACCCAATGCATATATTACAGTGTGCTGAATTAGGAGCCGATGTGATGACTGGTCCTTTGAGTGCAATGGAAGCTTTGATGAAACATCCTTTAACAGACAGTGGGCTTGCAAAATTCCTTGCTGATTACAATAAAGGAAATGCCTAATTTCTGAATTAGCTTATATTATTATACTTTCTCAGATACGAAAATACTTTAAAGAGGTATCTTCGTATCTGAATTTGTTTTTAAAAGAGATATATTTCAATTTATGTCCGACCAAAGAGAACCAATCATCGTACTGGAAAAGGCCGATATTTACCAAGGTGACCGGCCTGTATTAAATGATGTTCATTTTAATATTAATAAGGGTGAATTCGTTTTCATGATTGGTAGAACTGGAAGTGGTAAAAGTTCTTTATTAAAAACCCTTTATGCTGATTTATGGCTGCAAACTGGCTCTGCTAAGGTAGCTGGCTATGAGCTTCATAAAATTCGCAGGGCAGATGTCCCTCATTTGAGAAGAAAAATTGGAATTGTTTTTCAAGATTTTCAACTGCTTTCGGATCGGAATGTAGAGGATAACCTCGCTTTTGTATTGAGAGCAACAGGCTGGACTAACCCCGCAAAAATATCCAATAGAATTGCAGAAGTTTTGATGCAAGTAGGGCTAGGTACTGCCCAAAAGCGTATGCCTCATCAGCTGTCGGGTGGGGAACAACAACGTGTTGTTATTGCTCGAGCCATGCTTAATGAGCCGCAAATTCTCATTGCGGATGAACCCACTGGTAACCTAGATCCAGAAGTGGGTGACCAAATTATGCAGGTTTTCAAAACGATCAATAATGCAGGTACCGCCATCTTAATGGCGACTCATAACCATGAATTTATAAGGAAATTTCCGGCACGAGTTTTGAAATGTGAAAATGGAAGTGTATTAGAATAGCAGCTGGCGATCATACGCTTATTGCTATCGTATGTTGAGGTGGTTCTTGGGTTGCTCTCTGTGAAAACAATAAGATTTTATTACTCGATATATTTAACCAAAAGGCCGTGATTCGAATTTTGAATCACGGCCTTTTTGCTATTTGGCTGTAAGGTTGATAAAAGGAATTACCATTTCTTCCAGCGACACCCCTCCATGCTGGAAGGTATCTCTATACAAATTAACGTATTGGTTGAAGTTGTTTGGATAGGCAAAGAAATAATCTTCTTTAGTAAACACATAAGAAGTTGAAACATGTGGCTTAGGCAAGAAAATCCGCTCGGGCTTGCGACAAACCATCAAGTGATTATCATCATACCCCAAATTTTTTCCATGCTTATAGCGCAAATTGGTATTGGTTTCACGGTACCCGATAATTTTTACAGGCTTCTGAACCCGAATCATTCCGTGATCAGTGGTGAGTATCAGCCTACATTTTTTCTCAGCGACCTTTTTAATAAATTCTAACAAAGACGAGTGCTGGAACCACGATTTGGTAAGTGATCGATACGCAGCTTCATCGGGAGCCAATTCTTTTATCATTTGGACATCCGTACGGGCATGAGACAACATATCTACAAAGTTGAATACCACTACGTTTAGCTGATTGTTCAACAGGTTTGAAAAGTTGTCGATTAGTGACTTACCATGGTGAGAATTTAGAATTTTATGGTATGAACTTTTAACGTTGAGGTGGTTCATTTCCAATTGCTTTAGAAGGAAGTCGTTTTCGTGGTTATTAAGCCCCTCTTCGCCATCAGGAGTATTTTCGTCGCTTACCCACCATTGTGGAAACTTCCTTTCCATTTCACTCGGCATTAAACCTGAGAATATGGCATTCCTTGCATAACCCGTGGTAGTGGGCAGGATGGAGTAATAGGAAGACTCTTCTTCTATATTGAAATATTCTTGCATGATAGACTGAATCACTTTCCATTGGTCATACCGGAAATTATCTATCAATAAAAAGAAAACTGGTTCATTCGATTCTTTAATATGTGGGAAAACCTTTTGTTTCATCAGCTGATGCGACAAAATAGGTTTGGTAGATTTTGGGTCATTTAGCCAGCCTTCGTACTCTTCTTCTATAAATTTGCAAAAATTAGCATTTGCTTCACTTTTTTGCATAGCAAAAACTTCCGACATTCCTTGGTCTTCGGATTTTTCCAGTTCTAATTCCCAGTATATCAGCTTTTTGTAAATGTCAGCCCATTCTTCATGGCCAATTCTGTCTTGGTACTGCATTGCCAAATTACGAAACTCCTGTTGGTAGGAGAGCGTCGTTTTTTCTGTTACAAGACGTTTATTGTCGAGTATTTTTTTAACAGAAAGTAGAATTTGGTTAGGATTCAGCGGTTTGATGAGGTAATCGTCAATTTTGGAGCCAATAGCATCCTCCATTATATGCTCCTCTTCACTTTTGGTAATCATCACCACGGGAAGGCTGGGTTGTTGTTGCTTGATTTGGAATAAAGTTTCCAAGCCAGTCATACCGGGCATCATTTCATCCAGAAAAACGATGTCAAAGCGATCACTTTCAATTCGATCGAGTGCGTCGGCACCAGAGTTTACGGGAGTAACATTATAACCTTTGCTGGTAAGGAACATGATATGAGGCTTGAGTAGATCAATCTCATCATCTGCCCATAATATATTGTATTGCATAATAATTAGAGTCTTTAATTAATTCGTTACCTGACTTAACGAAAGGTAATCCTATCTCGTGTCAAATTTGTAAATAATTTAACTTTATTTAAGAAAATGAAACCCGATGGTATGATGGGGATAAAATTCGTGCCTAACTACCTCTTTTAACTTAAAAACTTTTTGGTGACTCGCTCCAAATCGGCAGGTGTGTCCACGCCATGGGAATCGTCGGTGGTAATAACCGCCTTGATGGTGTACCCATTTTCAAGCCACCGTAGCTGTTCAAGAGCCTCTGCTTTTTCCAGTTTGGAAACGGTAAGGGTGGTGATGGCTTCTAGTACGTCCGACCGATATGCGTAAATTC
>CAXBLH010000312.1:0-6807 GCA_963976315.1 uncultured Dyadobacter sp. | reverse complement strand
CGTATTGATTAAAATCGAAAGAAGAAGCTGGCGTTATAACCGCATCCAGGGCTACGGGACTAATTTTCGCATCCGACTTCTCGGGCAAACTGTTTTTCGACTGCTCCTGGGTGGGTTTTAATATTTCAACATTTTGAGCGGTAAATTTATCAACAGAACACAAATTACCCCCAGCAACCATGAGAAGCATGGTGGCCATTATAACGGTTAGTGCCTGATTTATAAACGATTTAGTTCTCAAAATGTTAATTTTATTGTCAATCGTACCGCAAATTTTAAAGTAAAATGTCAGAATCGCAAATCCTACTTCGAATTTTTGGTAATTTTTAAATACCAATTAAGACAGAAACACGATATTTGAACCGTACGAACACTCTTTTAATTTGTAAAAAATTACAAAATGCTATTCAGATAACGTAATCCTAAGGGAGTCAACGAATAACCAGGCTCATGGCTTTCTGTTAATCCTAGGCTTTTTAGCTTTCTTACGTTTACTTTTAACCATTCCTTTTCCTTTTTTGCTAAAACCGCCAAATCAGCAGCTTTCATGTGCGGGTTCTCCGCAATGACCAGTAAGGTTCTTTTGGTCCACTTGCCTACTTTGCTGCCTTTGTCCAACTTTTCGAGCTCCGCTTTCAAGGCCAGTAGTTCTTCTTTGTCCAGTTTTCCGAAATCATTAGAAAGTTCCACTTTCTTGACCACCACACTACTTACCTCAATTTTATAAATGGTACCCTCCTTTTGTTCTCTTAAAAGGTTGATCAAAGGGGTTTCGCTGGTAAATCCAGCGTCCTGTGCATCAGACGTAGAAATGTCATTCAATTCAACGATTGAAATCCGACCAATTTTAATACGTCCCAAATCCGCTTTAATGATTTCACCAGACTTCACCGAAAGCTTTTTCCACTTGCGAAATGCCAATTTTATCTTCCCCGACTGTATTCCCTCTAAATGTTTCTGTTTAAATAACATCTTTGTAATTTATATTTTTAGACAAAGATAAGTCTTAGAGTCGTGTGAATATGCAAAACCTGAATAATACCCTTAGGAGTAAAATTTGTATGTTCCTAAATAAAGGTTCTTAACAACAGGTGAAAGTTAAATTTTGTAGGGTAGAAGGTCGCCAGCAAACAAATTGTGAGAAGTCTTTGGAAGATTATTTTTCTTAATGTGCCAAAATGCTTAACCTTGCTAGCGCATGTTTAAAACCTGAATGAGAAATATTACTTTATATCTTTTTTTATGCTGGATTCTTCCTTGGACTGCTGCTGCTCAAATAAAATTGGAAGTAACCCGTCATGCTCCGTTTCCAACCAAAAATGAGAGGCTATTTATTGCGGCGAGTTTCAATAACTGGGATCCAGGGAGACTGCATTATGAATTAAAAAAAGAGTCCAATGGTAACTTTACCATTTTATTGCCCGATAGTTTAACTGATTTCGAATATAAAATTACGCAAGGTAGTTGGGTTTTGGTGGAAGGGAACCCAGATGGGAGCGAGCGCGAAAACCGACATTTTATAAAATCAACGGATGCCAGTCCGAGTTTAATCCAAATAAGTATAGAAGGCTGGGAAGTGAAGCCTACCTATCGTTTTGTAATTACGGCTCTTCCCGAGAATACTCCCAAAGATGCGGCGATGTATATCACGGGGAATTTCAATAACTGGAATCCGGGTATGGAAGAATACCGTTTGCAAAAACAGGTCGATGAAACCTACCGTGTAAGCGTAATATCCGATCTTGACAAACTAGAATACAAGTTTACCCGGGGGGATTGGGCTCGTGTAGAAGGCAAACGGAACGGTCGTGCGTTACCAAACCGGGTTTTGGTGCGAGCCTCCGTTCAAAATATGGAACACATCCCAGTGGAGATATTAAGCTGGGAGGATTTTTCAGCCACTTTTAATTTCTTTTCTCTCTACGATTTACTCCTGCTTTTTTCAGCATTTCAATGTGTGCTGTTGATCATCGCTATACCCAGCATGCAGGACTATAACCGTCGAGCTAACTACTGGCTGGTGATTTCTATAGGTTTTATAGCTATCATGGTCTTTATCCATGTAATTGGTGCCTACCGAGATGTAGCTCAGTCCAATACAAAACTGCTCTTGGTGCCCGATTTTGCCATGTTTATCTATGCACCGCTATTCTACTTTTACATTCGAAATCTACTATTTAAGTCGTCCATATTACCCAAACGGTGGTGGATACATTTTATATTACCCGTTGTACAGCTGTTTTTCTATTTGCCCTACTTTTTGATGGAGCATAAAGAATTGCAAATTCGGATTGTCAATAATGATCAAACCATGCATTTTACGTTCATGGTCATTGGATTGGCTGCCTTGGTAAGCAATATCTATTATTGGTTTTTGTCGTGGCAGGCCATGAAAACCTACCAGCAAGAATATACTTCTCTGGCTTCTACCGAGCAAAATATCCAGTATCTGGGCGCAGTAATGATTATACAAGCCGTTTGTCTTGGTATCTGGATTTTTTCAGGGGTGCTTATGTTGTTACACACTTTTGGCCATATTAATACCTATGATATTCGGGAATCGAGCGTAGATACCATTTGGCTGGCTTTTTCTTGTATACCTTATTTTTTGGGTTACTTCGCGATACACCAACCCGAAATTTTCAAAATACCAAATAAGGAAACGCTCAGTATTTTTAAATCTCCAATTTCAGTTCATAGTCCTTCTGTTGATTCTGAAACTCAACCGGAAACTGTTCAGGATACGGACCTAGGGCAGGAACTAATAGTATGGCGCGGAAAAATTGACAGGTATATGTCCAAACACCAGCCTTACCACAATCCTGGCTTAACCTTAGGTAGCTTGGCGGGAATGTTAAAAATACCTTCGCACCAACTTTCTAAAATCATTAATGAAGGTTATGGCAAAAACTTTTTTGACTTTATCAATTCTTACCGCATCGAAGATTTTAAGACCCAATACGAGGATCCCAAAAACAAACATTTCACCATGTTAGCACTTGCTTTTGAAGTAGGGTTTAATTCCAAAACCGCTTTTAACCGTGCCTTCAAAAAAATGACCGGAAGTACGCCTCGAGAATACTTCTACGATTCTAGAGTAGAGGACTAAGGCAGTTCTCTTTTTCTGGATAAATCGAATAATTATCTTAATTTTTCTTGAAAAAATAGGTGCCATATTATAAAGTGGTATCGGTGATGCTATGGCTAAAATGTTAATAATCAAACAATTAATTTAATATTCAAACGATCTCTTAAAAATTTCACGATCTTATAAAGTGGAACGACATCGGTCTCTATGCTTGGTATTTTTGCAAGATCAATTTTAATATTTGAATGAAACAACCTCATTCAATTTTAACCTAACTACCAAAAATCAATCAAGTGATGTCAAAAATTTACACGCAATGGTGGGGGATTAAAAATCCGACTGGCGGAAAGAACAGAAAGTTTATCCATTTGCTTTTAATGTTGCTGTTAACTTCTTCTTCCCTTTTTGCTCAATCGACCGTTACCGGAACGGTTACAGATGGAAAAGATGGTTCAACGATTCCCGGAGTGACGGTACTCCTGAAAGGTGGTACAATTGGTACACAAACGGATTTGAACGGGAAATATGAACTAGCGGGATTGCCTTCTAATGGAATCCTTTCTTTTAGTTTTGTTGGAATGGAGTCCAAAGAGGTTGCTTTTGGTAACCAGACTGTTGTGGATGTAAAACTGCTAACCGATTCCAGATTATTACAAGAAGTGGTTGTGGTAGGTTACGGAACTCAGAAAAAAACTGATTTGACGGGATCTATTACTTCAATTTCTTCGGCAGATTTTGTAAAAGGAAATGTAGCCTCGCCAGAACAGTTAATCTCAGGTAAACTAGCTGGAGTACAAATCACTTCCAATGGGGGAGCACCTGGCTCAGGTAGCAAAATCCGGATTAGAGGGGGCTCTTCTTTAAGTGCTAATAATGACCCACTGATTGTAGTGGATGGAATTCCATTGGATAATAGTGATATTAAGGGTTCCTCAAACCCACTGAGTTTCATTAATCCCAACGATATTGAGTCTTTCAATGTATTGAAAGATGCTTCTGCCGCTGCTATTTATGGTTCGCGTGCTGCCAATGGGGTAATTATAATAACCACCAAAAAAGGGAACAAGCGCGATAAGTTTAACGTAAACTTCAGTACGCTTTGGTCTGCTAGCAAAATTGCCAAAAAAGTAGATGTATTGAATGGAGACGAATTTCGTTCGGTTGTGGAGAACTATGGTACCGACAGTCAGCAACAATTATTAGGCTCGGCCAATACCGACTGGCAAAATGAAATTTACCGTACTTCTATCAGTGCCGATAATAATTTGAGTGTTACCGGTATGCTAAAAGGTATGCCCTATCGTGTTTCGGTGGGTTATAACAATCAAAATGGGGTTTTGAAAACTTCCGCTATGGACAGAACGTCTGGTTCCATCGGACTTACACCCATGTTTTTTAAGGATCATCTCAAGGTGGATCTGAACGTAAAGGCTTCTAATACTAAAAGTCAGTTTGCAGACGAGGGAGCCATTGGTACTGCTATCGGATTTGATCCTACGCAACCCGTTTTTGTGGAAAATCAAACTTTTGGAGGATATTTCCAATGGTTAAATCCACAAGGGAATATAGAAGCATTAGCAGCTTCCAACCCACTTTCTTTGCTAAACCTTAAAAGTAATGTTGGCAAGCTAAACCGTGTTATTGCCAATGCACAGTTCGATTATAAACTACACTTTTTGCCCGACCTGCACGTAAACTGGAATATTGGGGTGGATCGGTCGAGCACGGATGGTACTGAATATGCTTCCAACTTGCTATCAGCCAGTTTATTCACTAATAATGGATCGACGGGGTACTACACACAAACCCGTCAAAATTTCACCAATCAGTTTTATTTGAATTATGTAAAACAAATTGGCCCTCATAGCCTGAACCTATTGGCAGGTACTGAAAACCAAGGTTTTGTTCGAGAAAATGAAAACGGTACTACCTATGGTAACCCCACGGTACCAGCGGTTAAGTCCTATTTCAAAACCGACTATGCCTTACTTTCCTATTACGGAAGGGTAAACTACGCACGCTATTTGGCAACAGTAACGGTGCGTCGTGATGGTTCGTCCCGTTTTGCCAAAGACAATCGCTGGGGAACATTCCCCTCTGTAGCGCTTGCTTGGAAAATAAACAAAGAGTTAAACCGGGACGATATATTCTCTGATTTGAAACTTAGAGCTGGTTGGGGAATTACAGGCCAACAGGATTTGTCGTCTGGTGACTATCCCTATCTGAATGCCTACACGCCTGGACAAGGGTTACGCTACCAACTGGGTAATACCTTTGTAAATGTACTTCGCCCCAATGCTTATGATCCTAATATCAAATGGGAACAAACAGCTTCCACTAATATTGGTCTAGATTTTGGCCTGAGTAAACAGCGTATCTCGGGTAGTGTTGATATCTATAAAAAGAAAACAACCGATTTGATCAATGAAATTGACGTACCAGCTGGTTCCAATTTTAGTAATAAAGTAACCACCAATGTGGGAACGCTTGAAAATACGGGCGTTGAGGTAGTTTTAAATTATACCCCTATTGCCAAAGGAGATATCACCTGGGACATCAGTGGAAATTTTACTTATAACAACCGAAAAATTACCGCACTTACTCGTGTAGACAATCCAAGTTACGTAGGCGTTTTGGTAGGAGGGATTGATGGGGGAACCGGTAATTATGCCCAAGTGCATTCGACAGGATATGCGCCCAATGCATTTTTCGTGTACCAACAAGTTTACAATGAAGCAGGCACTCCTATTGAAGGCGTATTCGTAGATCGTAACGCCGATGGTATAATCAGTGAATTGGATCGTTACCGATTCCATAATGCGGCTCCTAAATATTTCTTAGGGCTGAGTTCACAGTTAAGCTATAAAAAAGCAAGCTTGGGCTTTGTGATGCGCTCGAACATCGACAATTACAACTATAATAATGTGTATTCTAACCGTGGTACGTATCAATCCATAACAGGTTCAGGGAATTTCTTGAGTAACCTGTCTGGGAATGTTTTGGAAACCAATTTTACTACCAAAAGCGACCAGTCGATTCTTTCGGATTATTATATCCAAAATGCATCTTTCCTACGTATGGACAATATCAACTTTGGCTATAATCTGGATCAGCTCTTCAAAAGCGGTAAAATTCGTGCGCAGCTAACCGTGGTGGCTCAAAATGTATTTGTAGTCACAAAATACAAAGGTCTTGACCCCGAAATTGCCGACGGTATCGACAAGCAGGTATACCCTCGTCCACGTACCATTTCGGTAGGTCTTAATCTTCATTTTTAAAGAATTCAAACATGAAAAATACATTTAAAACTACTGTAATGGCGGCTGTAGTGCTGCTGACTTTGGGTGCTTGCAAAGATTTGGATACCAAGCCCTATATGGGTGAAGTGTCGGAGTTGGTTTATCAAGATGTAAATAATTACAAGGAAATTCTTGCAAAATTATATGCAGGGCTGGCAGTTTCAGGTATTAAGCCAAAGGATGATGATGTAGATTTGAAAAACTATGATGGTGGATCGCAGGGTTATATGAGGGTATATTGGTACCTACAAGAATTCCCTACCGATGAAGCCGTAGTAGGCTGGGGTGACCCCGGTTTACCCGATTTGCACCGTATGAGTTGGACGGCTTCTAACCAATGGTCCTCCGCTTTTTATTCTAGAATATTGTTCCAAGCGGCCGTAGCAAATGAATTTTTGCGGGAGACTACCGATGACAAAC
>CAXBLH010000311.1:0-6810 GCA_963976315.1 uncultured Dyadobacter sp. | reverse complement strand
GCAAAAGAATGGAAAATTAAGGGCTAGTAAGGCACTTGTTGAGGGAGAGGATTTTGTGAATACGCCTGTGTATGATTTTGCAAGAGGGACTTTTTTGGATGGGTACGTAGGGGTAGAGGGTGCTGTGTCGCATACCCGAACGGTTGTATATGTCAGGAGTCTATTTTGGGTTGTTGTGGATTATGTTACTACGGATAAACTGCGGAAAATTCAGGCCCTTTGGCATTTCGCCCCATCCTGTGAGGTGAAGACGGACGTAGCCAGATCATATTCTGATAATCAGGCGGATGGAAATATTGAAATTGTGCCAGTGGCTAATCTGGATTGGGAGGTAGAATTAATAAAAGGACAGGAAAAACCATTTATTCAAGGTTGGTATAGTGAGGATTATGGAAAAAAAGAGCCCAATATTGCCGCTGTATATACCAGTAATATAGCTAAGGCTACCACCTTGGCATGGGTAATGATCCCGTCTATTGGTAAACGTGTGAAGGTTGCTGCGACGGTTCTGAAGCAGGATGCCGAGCATATTCAATTGAAAGTACAATTAGAAAGAAAGAATCCTGTAATTGTGAATGTTCCTTTAACCAAAGGGTTGCCAACTGTAAATCACCATTAGTTTGAACTCCTAAAAAAAACTGCGAAACAGTCGCTCGATGGAGTGCTGTTTCGCAGTTTTTTTTTTACCCCAAACGGGCTAATCGAAAAAAAGTAAGTGTTATACGATTTACCAAATCACTACTCTTGCACTATCTGGTAATACTAGTTTGCTGCCTGGGGTACAATTCCAAGCGTTTTGGAATTCTTTTAAGTGAGGCAGTGGGCCGTTAATACGTGCTGTAGCTGGCGAATGAGGATCCGTTTGTATCTGATTTCTCAATGCGGCTTCGGCAGTGTTCATGTGCCAAACTTGTGCCCATCCCATAAAAAAGCGTTGTTTCCAGTTAAAGCCGTCAATTAACTCGGGTTCAGGCTTGCCTTCAAATGACTTTTCAAGTGCGTAGTAAGCAAGGGTTAGTCCTCCCAAATCGGCCACATTTTCTCCAATAGTAAGTGCGCCATTAATCTTAAAACCTGGTAGAGCTTCAATACCGCTAAAATAGTCAATATATCTTTTTGTGAGCTTGTCGAAATTGGCACGATCAGCAGATGTCCACCAATTCTTAAGATTACCCTCATCGTCAAACTGCGAACCTTGGTCGTCAAAGCCATGGGTGAATTCATGTCCAATTACTGCAATTATTCCACCATAATTGATAGCGTCGTCGGCATTGCGGTTATAGAAGGGGGGTTGTAAAATACCTGCTGGGAATACCACCTCATTATTAAGAGGATTGTAATAGGCATTTACCGTTTGCGGTGTCATGTGCCATTCCGAT
Source organism: uncultured Dyadobacter sp. (assembly GCA_963976315.1). Classification (GTDB taxonomy): domain Bacteria; phylum Bacteroidota; class Bacteroidia; order Cytophagales; family Spirosomataceae; genus Dyadobacter. Next base: position 5,431 of record CAXBLH010000311.1, on the reverse strand, counting down.
TTATCAACAGGTTTGCCAATTTTTTCAACGGCTTCTTTATGTGCAAAAAGCGATGCGCCAATTACATTTTCAAACAGTTTGTCCGCACTAATGTCAATAGAAGAATAGTCTTTCCATTTGTCTGGATATCCAATTTTATAAGTAAACGCTTTTAATTTCTGATGCGCTTTTGCTTTGGTAGAGTCTCCCATCCAAGTTAACTTATCGATACGTTCCCCATATACGCTTCTTACGTTCTCAATCATTTCCGATACCTTCTTTTTATCTTCTTCTGGGAAATATTTCTTACTAAATAATTTCCCCAGAGGCATTCCTAATAAACGGTCTGTCGATCTGATAGCTCTTTCGGTGCGGCCTTTCTGCTCCTTGGTGCCACGAATCACCGTGCTGAAAAATCTAAAATCTTCGGTATCAAACTTTTTAGGCAAGTAACCCGCAAAGGTGGACAGTGTTTGCCATTTGGTATAGGTTTTCAAAACCTCTAGTGGAGTAGCCTTTAAGAGCTTGTTGAGGTTCTGTAGATAGGCTTTGTTTTGTATAATGACGGTGTCCGATTTGATATCTTGCTGTGCAGCCAAGGTGGTTAAGCTAAAATCTGGAATTAATTTTTCAGCTTCACTGAATGCCATTTTATTATAAGTCTTTACCGGGTCACGTAACTCCACATTGGTAAGTTGTAATTTGGCAACCTTGGTTTCGAATTCCAATATAGCCTTTCCTGGGTTTGCCTCTGGAAAACCAGCCATTTGAAACATTTTATCAACATGGCTAACAAACTCATTTCTGACATTCACTGTGCTGGAGTCTTGTCTTTCGTAGTAACTACGTTCTCCAAGGCTAAGCCCGTCTTGTCCTTGATACAAAGCGTTGATTTTACTATTACGCAAATCGCCTTCAACCCCAAAGCCCAGCACTCCGCTAATATTTACTTTTTGTAAATCACCAGCTACTTTGGCGTAATCGGCCAGCGTTTTGACCGCTGCAATTTGATCTAAATAGGGTTTTATTGGTTCGATACCACGCTTTTCAATTGTGTTGGTATCTAAAAACGATTGGTAATAGTCGGCAATTTGTTGCTCTTCACTTCCTTTTTTACGATCCTTCTGGCTGGTAATTTCTTCTATTATTCCTTTTAGACGGACTTCTTTGTTTTCTTTATCTAAAATCCCAAATGCACCCCAGCGGCTTTCCGTACTAGGAATTGGATTGTTTTTTTTCCATCCTCCATTTATAAAACCATCAAAATCATCACAAACCTGATAACTTGAATCTAAAGATGATATATCAAATCCTGGTACCGAATTTGCATCGGATTTTTCATTTTCCGAGCCACAAGCTGCTAAAAACAGGGCTGTTGCTAGGATGCCATATTTAATGTCGGGTATCTTCATGTGATGTTAATTTTATGGTTAATAAACTGCAAATATACTCTATTCAAATAATGATTATTACTTTTAAAAACAGGTTGTGACAAATGGTCAATGTCCTGTATGAGCGACCTTAATGGTCTGTTTGAAAGGACGTTTGGTGCGTTATTTCGCCTTTTACATCATAATGGGTGAAGGCAATTTCGGCTTGGTGAGCCGATTTGGATTTAACATCTATCCCTAGAAATCCCCCATTAACACGTAGGAATTGGTGTTCTGGCCGAACGTCATCTGCATCCCAACCTTGTGCATGGAAATCGCTTACTGGGCCGGATCCAAATTCCATTACCTGCGTTTCTGGATCTTTTGAAACATATTGCCAATGTCTATCCCCATTTACCACAAACATATTTTTTTGTTCTGCAATAAAATTCCTCAGCCAACGGCCTTCTGTTCCATATGAATCATTGGCGTGATTATCTATTTTTTTAGGACGATCGGGCCCAACTACGGGTGTGGCAGAAAACAATAGTTTAAAGGTAGCGTCGGATTTGGAAACTGTATCTGCGAGCCATTCTTTTTGCTTTTTCCCGAATATAGATTTAGAAGGTCCATCCTCTGATTTATTGATAGAACGGTACTCACGTCCTTCCACCAGCCAAATTTGTAAGTGTTTTCCCCATCTTATCGTCCTGTAAGGAAGGTCATGAATGGGAGCATTCTCCCTCCAAATAGTAAGGCCGTCGTTGTAGGTGAGGTCACCATATAGGGTGCGAGTAGGATCCACATCATCGATTAATACATCATGATCATCTTTTATCATATAGGTAGGGGTGTTTGCAAACAAATCCCTTAGCGCTGGCCAGGAATTCATGGCGTGCCATTTATGACGCGCTTTTTCTTTGTTTTTTGCCAAAGGCCCCGGCTTATCATAATAGACATAGTCTCCTGTGTGGATAAAGAAGTCGGGATTGAGCTTGCGCATGGAATCATACGATTGGAATCCACGTTGCTGGTCGTCGAAAGACCAAAAATACTGGCAGGTGGAAGTAACCAATTTTATATCGGCGGCCGTATTTGAATTAGGCGCTGTAGTGAAGCTACCATTAGTTCGGAATATGGCATTCGATTTGTCCGACTTAGCTTCCCAAGTGATTTCGTATTTGGTTTTGGGAAGGAGGTTGGTTACTTCAAATCGCACGGTATGATCACCCGCTATGCTGCAAGTCTGCCATTTAGATTTGAAAAGGTAACCTTCCCCTTTTATTATTACTCTTGCTTTGCCATCGATACCCTTTACGGCTCCATCCATATCTGCCACGTTAGCCTCCTCATTAAAATTAATAGGATGCCGAAAAACTTCTTCCCTACGTTGGTGCGTTACTGGGTTTGCCGTTTTATCAGCGCATAGTCTTGTCCAAATTATTGCAGAGTTTGGGCCGACTTCGGCTATTTTTATTCCATTAGTAAAGTATATTTCATGGGTACTAGGCAATTCGCTTTCGCCTATGAAGGAATCCCGTTCAAAAGAAATGGAAGCGATGGCAAATGCCGCTCCTGCTTTTTTAAGAAAAATGCGTCGGTTATTAGTAGTCATTAATGGTAGAAAATGAGGAATAAATGGTTCAGGAATATAGCAATATAGAATGCTATGGTTTTTTTAGTAAAAGGAGGACCTATGGGCTGTCTACTTGGTATATTTAGTTTCCATGTTTTCAATTTCAAGATCTGAAGGTATTTTGAATATATGTTGCTGGTCGGCCCATTTTAGAGCGTCGCCAAATCTAGAATTCTGGTATTCTGGTACCAAGTAGAGAGATTTCCCACTTTTCCACTCTGAAAATTCATTGATGGTCGCAGTTTGGGAGTGTTTTATTTGAGGTAGCAGATTTATATAGCAAAAGAGCCATACACAGGCCAAGATAGCAAGTAATGAAATTTTAAACCCTTGTGATAGTTTAAAGGCAGCATTTATATTCAGTAGAAACAGTACTATTAAACATTTTGAAAAAAAGTTATATCTGGAAATAATTCCGCCTGCTGCTTTGAAATCTGACCGTGAAAAAGCTAGCAAGAAACCTGTTCCAATGCATATAGTAAGTAATACGTATAAAAGAGCCTGTTTTTTTGCATGACCCTTTACGAATAGTAATATCCAAGTTAAAAATATTATTACCCCAACAATCATACAAACTGAAATATTTATAGTATTAATAAACGGACTTTCTGAATAGGCATAAAATGAAGCGCCTAAAAATGTGAAAAAGAACTTTATAAAGGAGTAAAATTGGAATGGAGGATTGTGGTGTTGGTTGAAATTAAGCCCTTGGATATACATCGCAACGAACATAAGCGTAAAAATAAGCCAGACATAACTCCTTTTCTTTTCTCCATTAAACCACAGCAGCATGAAGCCCATGGGCATCACTAAAATACCGTTACCAAATGAGAATGTGGCTATAAATGCAAAAAAAATGGCTAGTGCAAAGTTTAAATATTTGTGTCCTTTTTGATTCAAAATGGCTAAGCTCACTAGGCTAAAGAAAAAACTAGAGAAATGCTGAATTCCACCATAGTAAAAGAAGGCGCTTTGCCAGATCGACAAACAAAAAAATGAAAAGGAAATAAGTAAAATTACCCAAGTTCTGTCATAACTTTTGGTATTGGAGATTTTAACCATGCCTACTGCAGCGCATAAAAGTAGGAGGTTTTGGAAGTAAATAAGGTAAGTAAAGTTTATCTTCTGGTTGACGAGGTAAAAGCTGATTGCCGTGAGCCTTGAAAGTAGAATACGATGTTCGTTATGTTGCTTTAAAATCATGGAATAAAAGTTTTGTCCTTTGTCCCAATCATCAAAGAAAAATTGCTTTAAATAAAGAAGAGTCGTGTCATAATCGTCATTTACAGGAAGGTTAATGACATGGTTATGCAAGGTGAAAAAGAAAAATAAAATGGGAATTAATCCCAAAGTGGTTAGTATATAGGGGGAAATTTTATTTTGAACGTAATTATTCTTTTCGGAAGAATGCATCTTTGTAATCGTTATATCAAAATTCGAATTCCATTTATAATAAAATTACACTATATAAAAGAGGTTGGTTCAAAAAGAAAAGTAGCGAAATGAAATTTTGCCTGTTTTTAACCTCCCGGTAGGGGCCGACCGCCCCTTTATCTCCCTCTCCTTGCTGGAGAGGGAGATTTTTAGCCCTTCTCTAGCAAGGAGAATGCCGCGACGGCGGACCGTTTGTTGCAGAATTATATTTGGTGATAAACGATTCTATGGTAGCCACTTTCACTCACTGAATATAAATCTTCTATTGTATACCACCCATCCATTTTTTGACTGGCTTATATAGTACTAATAACAGTACGCCAAATCCTAATGAGAACATAGCCACTTGGTTGAATAATTCCGGCATTTGTTGCACGTTATTTTCATCAAAATTACCTGCAAATAAACCGGCAATCAAATTACCAAGGGAGGCGGCAACAAACCAGATGCCCATTAACTGGCTCAGGTAGCGTTTTGGAGCGAGCTTAGTATAGGTACTGAGTCCAACTGGGCTTAAGCATAATTCGCCAATAGTATGCAACAAATAGGTAAATGTTAGAAATAAAGGGGATACCAGTTCACCACTTACTGCTTCTACCGCGCCTAGCTCCATTACCAAAAATCCAGCACCTAGTAATAGGAGTCCTAGTGCAAATTTGACCGGAGTGGAGGGGTTAAGACCTTTGGAGGATAAAAATATCCATAAACTTGCCAAAATGGGAGCAAAAATAAGAATGAAAGAACCGTTGAAATTCTGGAACCAACTTGATGGCATTTCCCAAGTCCCTACGGTTCGTTGCGTGTGTCTCTCTGCGAAGATTTGTAAGGAAGAACCCGCTTGTTCAAAGCCTGACCAAAACAGAGCTGCTGCTATAAAGAACACAATGAGTACTAAAACTCGTTTCTTTTCAACCGTTGTTAAGCCTCCTGCAAAGAGGATGAATAAGAAGTAAAATAGCGATACCGAAACTATGATGACTCCGGCACCTTGGGCAAGGCCTTGCGCAGTACT
>CAXBLH010000310.1:0-6866 GCA_963976315.1 uncultured Dyadobacter sp. | reverse complement strand
TTTTCCTTTTTAACATTTGGTAATCTTGGAAAATATTTTCGGTAAATCCATTCAAGAAAAATACCAATTAAGATAAAATGTAAAAGTGAATGACTTACTAATCCAGATTGTATGAATGAAAGCAATAAATATATTCCTGACCAAGCAAATAAAATACAATAACAGCATACAGTGTAAAAAGTTAACTCTGGAATCGATATATAATTTCTATTAAAGGTCCACCATAATTTAACAATTGTATACGCAAGACAATAGAATAGCGCAAATTTCCAATGCACATGGCAAACGGCAAATACGCCATCTATAAACTTGCTATTGCTATTCTGGTCCTTCAAATTCATATAAGTTTGGCTCAAATAACAACTAGATTTTACATATGCAAAAAGCACTAGCCATATTACCAAGATCGTTAAAATGGAAAATAGCTCTCTCCTTCTCATACTTTCTACATTCATTTTATTGCATTTAAATTATCTAAAATATAATTATGAACTTTATGGGCATTATAAGTTCCATATTTTGCCTCCAAATAGGACTTTGCCTGAGCATATTCCTCCGTAAAATAGAAAGATTTGTTCGCTTCTAAATGTTTCAATAGTACCAATGACCTTCCGATTGCAATCCTATGAGCTTCAATTTTATAATTCAATTTATTGCCACCTATTAAATATTTGGCCAAAGTAAATTCTGGGTGCAATAAAAAATATCGGCTAAAAGCTTCATTTAAAACTTTAACATCCAAGTCACTTAAAGGATGGGCCGAAAGGTGTTGTGTTACATTACCTTGTTCAAAAGGAACGTAGTTGAAATCCCAAATAATTCCGTTTCCAGACACCTTATTCGAATGCCCAGTATTAATTAAGTCTTTAATAACTGGCATATTGGCTTCAATTAGTATAGCATTGACATCGGCCAAGGATTTTCTTGCTTGGTCCGAAAGGCCAGATATAAAAGGCACATAAAATGCTCCACCAACTGTGGTGAAACTTGTAACATTTTCGGCTGCATGGAAAAATTTGATATTGGAACCGATCACCTTTGCATCTATTTCACGAATAGCCCATTTGTAGTAGTCATTAATTTGGCTTATCGGCTTGTAGTAGACGAAGTTATTATTTTCAGTGTTATACTTAGCGGCCTCAACGAAAGTTCTACACAAGCAGCTTCGATCTCTTTCATACCATTGAGATTGTACGGTACGCTTTCTAAGATTTGTAATTGTAAGGTCCGGTCCTATTGCATAGGATGATGAATAATTTGGTATTTCGGAATTAAATTGTTGGTCTAACACCACCTCAATATCTTCGTACCAGCCTGATTCAATCACTTTTATATTTCCTATCTTATCCACATAAATCCAAGTTTTAGTGCATTCACCGATATCTATTCCGGCAAATTTTCTTCTTCCTGTCACATTCATCAATTGCCCATCCACCCCTGCAACGGTCGGTTTTGATGCAGTGCAAAACAATGAACCACCGCCTAGGTTTTCTATCAAAAGGTAATTCTCTTGCAAAATATTATTTTGCAGTATTTCACAGCTTTCTGCATTCGTTTTTTCAACTGCTGCAAGTCTACCGTTAACAGGTCCACAATTCTCACAAAAACAAGAAGAACTGATCAATTCATCAATTTTTGTGGCAATATTATTGATTTTTGAAACAGCTTTGTCCTTTTGTACTTGAGTCAATAATGTATCCCCATTCAATTGCGGAATCATCGCCAAATAATCAATCTTTACTTTATTAATCGCTGTTGCATCTTTTTGATCTATTGCATCAGAAAGTTCCAGAATTAAGGCAGAAATACTACCTACTAAATCATCCACATCCAAAATCCCACCTGCATTGGGGTCAAAGACAGTTTCAATGCGGCTACCTGAGATAAGCTCATAACAGTCGTTTACCTTGGCGTTGGTAAAGGTTGCTGATAGCTCGGCACCGCCCAGGTAGGGTACTTTCACTTTGGCTGAGCCCGTCCAGCCAGTACCAGCACTGCCTTCGTCCACCTGCAGTACGATGGCAATAAAGTCACCAGCAAAAATGGTATCGCCCGGGGTAAGGTTTTTAAGGTAATGCGCTGGATCGTCTGGTACCACGGCTGCGGCAGCATTGGGGTTACACGCATAGGTGGTATCACCCGAGTGGCAGGAGGTGCCCGTCAGGATAATGTCCGCCTTACAGGTTTGCCCGCCTTTGGTGAGTGTCACTTCGTACACCCCTATTTGGTTGGCCGTAATACTTGGCGCGGTAATGGTGGTGCTATCTGGCAATAACCATTGGCGGGTAACGCCGCTGTCCCAAGTTGGTATCGAGTCAAGGTCTTCTGTGGTCAGGGTTAGGTTACCCCACACAGCGCTGCCGCTTCCCCGAGGAAGCCGTACAGTTTCGGTGTTGAAGGCGTCCACGGCTTTTACAAAGACAAAACAAGAAGAATCCGCCAATGTACAATTGGGGTTGTCGGCTACTACAATCGAATCCACTTCGGTACAGCCTGATGTCGGGTGTGTGGCAGTAAGCAGGTAAGTGCCTGCTGTGGTTACGGCCAGGGTATCGGAGATAACCGGCTGGGATATGCCTGGGCCAGTCCAGCTATACGTGGCGTTTGCCGGGGTTACTGTCGGGCGTAAAACGAGTGATCCGGTGCAAGGTAGTGTGTCGTTTGCTGCCAGCGTGATAACAGGCTGGGTGCTGTTTTGCGCAATAACTATGGCATCACTGGCCGTACAAGCGGTTCCAGCGGCACTTACTGTAACGGTATACGTTCCAGCAACTTTGGCGTAAATGCTGTCGGCGGTAGTGGCGGTAATCCCTGGCCCCGTCCAGCTGTAAGTGAGCCCGGCAGGCGAGCTGGTGGCTCGGATTTTAATGCTATCGGTATTGCAGTTTAAGGTAGTACCGCTTGCCGTGAGTATAACAGACGGGCCACCAGTCTGATGCACCACTGCCGTATCGGTAATGCTGCAATTGGTTAGCGGATTGGTGACCGTTACTGTATATGTTCCGGGCTGAGTAGCTTCCAAATCAGAATGTCTTTGCCCTCCTCTGGCGATGGTGGCGGTGTAGTCTCCGCCAGGCGCAACGGCGAATCCAGCTTTAAAATAGACGATAGTGCTGGCTGTGTCTTTTTTAAGCCCGGTCTGGCTGGTGTTTTTTGTAAGGGTATCTGGTAGGGCATATTTTTCGGGAGTAGACTGGTTGGCTATTCCCGGGCCGTTCCATACATAGGTATAGGCATTGGTATCCGCAGTGTTAACATAAGCAGTAAGGGTAACACTGCCTGCCTGTCCGCAAGCCAGCGAAGCATCGGCAGTGGCTACAGTAAAATTACAGGCGGCTATTCTGGCATTGGAATGAGTGGAGTCTATTTGCGGAGATACAGCTTCCAAACAGAGCGTGTTGGCCAAAATGAAATTACTTTGGTCACCCGCATCTGCCCAACCTCTCAATAGTTCAAAACACGGATTTTCCGGTACGTTTTCAAAGTACCCTTCCATGGTATAGTTTGCCTCGCGATTCCCCGAAAGGGAAAACTTACCTGTAACGTAGTCGGAATAGGTACCTCCCGTAACAACAAAACCCTTAGGAATAAGTAGTTTGAGGGTGTAACCAGTCCAATGCTCATAAAAATTGACATAATTCGGATGTAGATCCGTTAGGAATGCAGTGATGATTAACTTAATAGGCTTGCCAGTTTCTGCCGCTTTGGCTTCCGAACGAATACGAAACCGAATTGGATCGGGTGGTGCGATGGTGCGATTGTTTCTAGAATTGTGAAAAGCATTTGACACAATACTTTCCGAACCTCTCGTTGGAACTTCTACGGTGTATGTACTATCAGCCACCTCAAATAGTATAGGCTGTGAAGCATACTGGGACAGCTGAGGGGAAGCATTTTTATTTTTGATGCCAGTATCAATAAACGCCAACAAAAAGGGAATCATCACAAGGAGTAAACCTCGAAGTAAATTCCAATTTCTATCTAAAAAAGAGAAGTAATTTTGCTTCATACAGATTTAGTTGGTTTTGATAAGTTGGTCTTCCCCTGATAAAAGTCTAATACTACCGCTAGCTGCTGAATTCAAAAACTGGACTTGACTGTGAAAAATATTACTTCCAATGCTATCGTCATTGCCACTGGTTAATTTTTTAAAAGTACTTAGCTCCAAAAACTTCGAAGCTGTAATATAGATGTGTGAGCCCGTGGCGTTAATGCCTTTTGAAAAGGTATTACCACTGTCAAATCGTAAGGTAGAGCCAGTAGCATTGAGTAGGATTTCTGGTTTTAAATTGCCCGTATGTATGGTATTTTTAAAATAAAAATCCCCATTACCAGTTACCTTAAGGTCATTTCGAAACTCTACTTTGTTGGTTGAACTGAATTTCCCGAATTGGACGTCACCCAAAGCAATATTTGTAGAATTCACGATTACTGGGCCATTAAAAATACTTCCACTAGCAGCAATGTCCCAGACCTGGTTTACATTGCCTTTATATTCTAAGATTAGGCTGTCGTTAAATACGTCTGGATACGAGCCTGCTAGTTTCCAGTTATATCCAAATGCATTCGTGATTTTAGTTGGCCCATTGAAGGTGTTGCCCCCAGTGCTATGATTGTATCCGTTCCAATATGCAATCCCCCAATTATGGCTGGCACCAATTTTTAAAAAATGTGAAGACTTGTTGAAGGTAGCACCATTTAGTTCAATATAATCTGCTACAATTTTAATATCTCGGTCCACAATTAAGCCTGGTTCAAATCTTACATAAGATCGTAAGTTGGGAAATAGGGGATCATATGGAGCAATAATTTCAAAGGTTGAATTGTCAGAATCTAATTGTATTCTTCCAATTGTAATTTTACCATTTTTAAACCCTTCACCATACTGTTTTAATGTAACATTACTTTCAAAATGTACAAGTCCGGTTCCGTTACCAAGGCCAATATCACCTCCTCGAAGTTGGAAGTATAGATGATCTTTAAGAATTGTTTTTGTAGGTAACGGTTCATTGTTACCATATTTTCCGTAGCCTTGTCCAGCGAACCAGCTCATACCTTCACTATAAACAAATACAGGTTTTTCAAATGTAATATTGGAGCGAAGTGTTAAATAACCGTAAGCGGTACCTGTTCGATTATTTAATATAAAATTTGCGGTATCCTTAAATACAGTAGTGCCTCCATAGGCATTGAAGCCGACCATTGTAGCACCTTGGTAATCCTCAATAAAGGTAAATGGCTTTTCAAATACAATCTGCCCGGTACTGGAAGGAAAAATGCCGAAATGGACTGAACCTGGGCCTGTTTTGTGTATTAATACCTTTCCTTTAAAAGTATCTGTTCCGCTGTATCCAAACATCATACTGCCACATGGATAACATTGAGCGGAATTCATTCCAGTCGGGATATGCGGGTGAGCGTGAACTGTTAGGTCTCCATGGTAAACATTCCCATTTTGTACGCCATTGTCAGTATATATAGTAAGATTTCCGAAAAAATCCATACCTGTGCAAAGCCGAATAGTCTTGCATTTAAGAGTTCCATTTTGTGAATAAACACTGGATCCTGAACCCCAAAATGTGTTCATTTTTAACTCATGCTCACCTATATAGACAGCTCCTCCATTTCCCCCGTTAAACATATCAAGCATATCGATCTGTACATTGCCGGTTAAAACTGGATAAGGCTTTTCTGCGAGATATTTCACTTGTGCGGTATGAGTACTATCCGGCACCACACTTAGAGACCAATTCCCAGCATTATTCCAGTCGCTGCTAACGTTTCCAGTCCAAGTGTTGACAGTTTGGGCATGGCTGCTACAAAAAAACGACAGCAGCAGCAGAAGTAGTGATAATATTAAATTTTGCATAGGATAGCTCAATAAGTTTTAACATTTAATTTTCCATTCGTCACATGAATTGTTATCCGAGGCCCTCCTTTTCCAAGTGTTGCCACATAGCTGGTTTCCCGAATATTGAAAGTATTATCAAGGTTAGCATTGTCGATAACACTTACCTTGCCTAGAAGAGATGGTGTCAGGTTTGTTAGAATTGGTAAATTATTCCCTGATGGATTTACTTCTGTGACCCATAATTCAAAAATACCATTGAATGTCAAAGAAATCTCTATAGTAAAATCTCCATTTTCAATTTCATAAGTTGAAGGTGGTGAGTCTTTATCATCGCCTGTTAGTTTGAAATTATTTAATCGTACCAATACATTTCCCTTGTTTTTGAGCGAAACGATTGATTCCACTCCAGTTAAGTTTATTTGTGATTGTTCACAATTAATAACTAATGGCGCCTTCACATCATTTACTGTTAAATTTCCTTTGCCCAGTTCAACAGTCCCTCCATTGCTAGCATCCTTAATATTTATATCACCTTCGGCCAATCTAACTAGCAGCGGTTGTTTTTTTTGCTCTTTTTTATAAAAGTCTGAATCAATATTCAGCGTGATTTTTCCTTGTGGTGCAATGCTAGCCATTGCTCCGGATACATTCTTTAAATTCAAATTACCATTTCTTGCAATAACAACTCCATTTGCTGTAGAGTTATTGATTTCAATATCACCAAGTTCATTAACCATCTCAATAGCACCGTCCATATTATCAACTGTGAGTTTACCTCCTTCCATACTGCCACTTATGGAGGCATATACTTCTGAGATATTAATGTTTCCTATTTTTGTTGAAATACTTACCTGCGACAAGTCTGGTATGCCAATGGTTAGAACATCATGTTTTTCTTTTCTATTTTCCTTATTTTTTTGCGAAGTAGTATAAACTTTAACTTCTGAGGTAGACTCAAATACCTTTACGAGTGTATCATTTTGAGTAGATCGCCCCTTATTGACGGTAGCCTTGG
>CAXBLH010000309.1:0-6874 GCA_963976315.1 uncultured Dyadobacter sp. | reverse complement strand
TTCATGATGTTGGAATTAAGGAGGATGCCGTTTATATTGGTTACCATTCTGCCGATATACACCTCAGCCGGGATCCTCAAAAAGAAGCTATTTCGAGAGGAGTTCCCATTGCCAAGGCTTTGGAAGACGAAGCTTTAATTGCTTGGCAATTAAATGGAGCCGATATTCCAGAATTTCATGGTTTTCCGTTGCGATTAGTCATCGGAGGCTGGCCTGCTTCCACTTCGGGAAAATGGTTAGAGTCCATTTCTATTAGAAATAAAGTGCATGACGGCGCAAAAATGACGGGACATAGTTATAGGGTACCAAGGAATCCTGTTGAACCTGGAACGAGCTTACCAGAAACCGATGAATTTTACAAAATCATTGAGTCTATGCCCGTTAAATCCAATATCACCTATCCAAAAACTGGTGCTATGGTTGATTTGGGAAAAGAAATTGAAATACGCGGACATGCATGGGCTGGCGATTTGGCGGTTAAGGAAGTTGAGGTAACGATTGATTTTGGAGCAACTTGGCAGAAATGCGCCCTTACAAAACCTGTAAACCGGTTGGCATGGCAGCATTGGAATACACGTGTAAAGCTTCCCATAAAAGGCTATTACGAAATTTGGGTAAGAGCCACAGACGAAAATAATGTTTCTCAACCCATGTTAATACCGGGCTGGAATCCGGGGGGGTACATTAATAATGCCTGTGACAGAATTGCTGTAAAAGTAGTTTAGTGCTGCTAAGCTTAATTTTTCAGTCATTATTTAAAGAACAGAATTGTATGAAAACCTTAATATATTCATTCCTTGGTGGCTTTCTTTTTTTAACCATAGGTGGTTATCAAAATCAGGAAAACAATCTAATCCTAGAAGCTAAAGAAGTTATAACGGCGGAATCAGACACGCTCCAAAAAGACCCCGAAACAGGATTATACCAAGACAAAAATCTGTATATGGCAAAAGCACAGTGTACCAATTGTCATTCTACCAAAGTGATTATGCAGCATAGATACAGCAGAGACTCTTGGAAAGAGAAGATACGTTGGATGCAAGCCAATCACAATCTCTGGGAATTAGGAGAAACAGAAGGGATTGTATTAGACTATTTGGAAAAATACTATGGACCAGAAAAAGTAGAAGCAAGAAGACAGTCCCTCTCTGATATTAAATGGTATAAATTGGAAAAATAAATAGCTTTAAGCTGTGTTAGAGAGACATATTCATTGGAATTTTTCTTAAAATCCAAAAAATCCACCATCAAGTACTCGATGGTGGATTTTTTGTCATTTAGGATTTAACCTATTTCTTAATTGGCCAAACATACTCAAATTTATCATTAATGGGTGCTTCAAAATAATTCACACCAAGTATATCCAAACGCTTTTTGTGTACCGCCCAACGACTTTCAAAATCGGTATAATTTTTGTTTTCTGTATTAGTCCACGCCACTTCTGACAATGCCGTTGCGCGTGGCCAAACCATATACTCCACATAAGCCGGAGTCTTCATATATTCCGTCCAAACATTTCCCTGCACCCCTAAAATATGTTTAGCTTGTTGGGCATTTAATTCCTTGGGTGTAGGGTCATAAGAATAGGAAGTTGCCAAATCCGTAAAACCACCAATTGCCACGGGCTGAGTCTTACTATCTGCCTGGTAATGATCCAAATAAACATATTTACCAGGTGTCATTATCACATCATGATTTTCCTTTGCAGCAGTAATTCCCCCTTCTATTCCTCTCCAGCTCATCACGGTCGCATTTGGAGACAACCCACCTTCCAAGATCTCATCCCAACCAATAATTCTTTTTCCTTTTGAAGTAACAAACTTGTCTATTCTTGTGATCACATAACTTTGCAAACCGTGCTCATCCTTTAAGTTTTCTCGTTTGATCAAATCCTGTGCATAGCGACTGGCCTTCCATTCCGTTTTGGGACATTCGTCGCCTCCAATATGTATATACTTACTTGGGAATAAGTCCATCACCTCAGTCAACACGTTTTCCCAAAACTTAAAAGTCTCTTCCTTTGGCATAAATACTTCGTCATAAACTCCCCAACGTGTACCTACTTTATAAATTTTATCAGGATTGTTCCCTAATTCAGGGTAAGAAGCCAACGCTGCCAAGGCATGGCCGGGTAGTTCTATTTCTGGAATAACATTAACAAAACGAGCTTCCGCATATTTTATAATCTCTTTAATTTGATCCTGGGTATAAAATCCACCGTAGGGCTTACCATCAAATTTCTGGTCACTATAATGACCCATCATGGTTTCATTTCTATAGGCTCCTATTTCAGTAAGCTTCGGGTATTTTTTTATTTCAATTCTCCATCCCTGATCCTCTGTAAGGTGCCAGTGAAATTGATTTTGTTTGTGTAATGCAAGGAGATCAATATACTTTTTTACAAATTCAATAGGCATAAAATGGCGACCCACATCTAGCATCATTCCACGGTATGGATAACGAGGAACATCCTTGATCGTTACGTAAGGTACTGTCCATGCAACATTGCTGGAAGCCGACTTGCCAAATACCTCAACAGGAAGCAACTGCAGTAAACTTTGTACTCCATAGAAAGCCCCTTGTGGGGTTTGAGCTTGAATATTTACGCCCTTAGGGGTGACCAATAAACGGTAACCTTCTTCACCTAATGAACCATCACCAGAAATGGTGAAAGCGATATTCCCTCTTGACTTCACCATTTTAATTTCTTTTCCAGAGGAAGTGCTAAGTTGCTCACTGAGCATATTCGCCACGTGTTTCCATTGTGGCTCATCCGGTGCCGAAACCGTTACTTTGCTTTTTAAAGTATAAGCTCCATTTGCTGTTAAAACTTGGTTCGGTTTTGGAATAATATTGATCTGGCCGAGCGTTGAAAAGGCTATTAAAAACCCTAAAATTGTCAGGATTGAATATTTCATAAAGGTTAAGAATGATTTTTATTATTAAAATATTTTAAAAACAACGCAATTTATAGCGTTAAGTTTTATAAACACATACAATTCAATTTTTTTTATATCGATTTGAAACAATAATTGTTAATGAGTCGTTAACCCCAATAAACGTTACTTTGACAATTCATTGTAATTGGGTTATTTTACTATAGCCACTTGCATGTGGAGCATTTATAATTCGAATATCCAGAACGCCCCTTAAATCCTAAACGTAGTGATTAAAAACAATTTATTAATACTTCTTCTTTTTTCGGTTTGCATCTCTTCCTTTGCTCATAGTAAAAAAAAACATTCAAATTTTTACAATTCTAATTTTGACGAGAGTAAAATCATAGGTAAGATTATTGACAAAAATGGTAAAACAGGCATTAGTTTTGCCACCATTGCCTTGTTGATTGCCAGTGATTCTACCGTAGCCGATGGAGCGGTGGCGGACGAAAATGGTGTTTTTAGTATTAGCAGTATTGCGCCGGGCAATTATGCACTGCGTATTACTAATATGGGTTATAAGACTCTAATTGTAGGGAAGGTCAATGTTTCTCCCGAATCAAATTTAATTGATATTGGTACCTTAACTATGGAAGCAGATGTTCAAAACTTAAATGAGGTGGTAGTTCGCGCGGAGAAAACGATGATCATCAATGATATAGATAAAAAAATAGTAAATATTGGCCAAGATATGCTGGCTACCAGTAATAACGTAAGTGATTTATTAGAAAAGGTCCCTGCTGTGTCTCTGGATGAAAATGGAAATCCTCAAGTTCGAGGAAAGGGCAATGTGGTAGTACTTATTGACGGTAAGCCTTCGAGTATGTATGGGAGCGATTTGCCAACGATTTTAAAATCATTTCCCGCCAATTTAATCGATAGAATTGACGTAATGACGACTCCTTCGGCAAAGTACGAAGGCGATGGTGCTTCAGGAGTGATTGATATTATTACTAAGAAAACAAAAATTCAGGGCGTGAATGGTGGTGCCAGATTGACCGCCGGTAACAAGGACACCTATAATGGATCCGCTTATGTGAGTTTTAGAAGAGGCAAACTAGGGGTGAGCGCTTCTGGAAGCGGTGGTACCAGAAACAGATATTGGAAAAGAGACTTGGACAGAGAAAACTATCTTTCGGAACAAACAAACATTTTTTCCCAAAGAGGTACGGGCAGAAACTACGACGACGATCTGTTTGGTAGATTGGGCGCAAACTATGACCTTTCTGAAAACAGTACGATTTCTGCTGGAATTAACTATTCCAGAAATCACTTTATTAACACTTCCGATTACTTTAACAAAACTGTTTTATTAAATGACTCCTTACTGGAAAACTACACCCGTAACTCTGATAATAATGGCATTGGCGATAATGTAAATATGAATGTCGATTTCAGACATAAATTTAGTGAGGAAAACCACTTACTCACCTTTACGGCCAGTTATTCAATAGGTAACTCTGACAGTGAAACAGACTTTGACCAAGTGGGTAATTTGGCCAGTTTGTTACTTAAACAGCAAAACTTCAAGATCAACAAACGGAATTCGGTTTATCTAAATTCTGATTATACCTGGCCTATTACCAAAAAAGCAACCTTAGAAGTGGGACTTCGTGCTCGTTTCAATACCAATGACAATACGAATCAGTTTTACAAATTTGATTTAGAACAGAACGATTATCTATTTGATCAAAATATCAGTAATATTTTTGGTTATAGTGACGCTCTTTATACTGGGTACTCCACCTTTTCACAGAAAACAGATAATTGGGGGATGCGTATTGGGTTAAGGGTCACAGATTACAATCAAAATATCAATCAAATTAGTATTAATCAAAAGTTTGACGTACACTTCTTAACCCTGGTACCTTCCTTGGCGGTTACTAGAAAACTAAGCGATGCAGCTCAAATTAAATTGAATTACAGTCGGAGGGTACAACGACCAGATGCAAACTGGCTAAACCCCTACACTGATATCTCTGACCCTCGAAACATACAAACGGGTAATCCGAACTTAAAACCGGAGTTTACCCATAAGGCGGAAATCGGCTATTCCAATTATGAAGAAAATGCTGGTTGGGGACCTTCTCTGTTTATTGATTATTCCAACAATGCCATTACACGTATCAAAACGATTGATGAAATTGGTGTTTCAACTTCGATTTATAGCAACGTAGGACGTGAATTGGCGTATGGTTTTGAAACAGACTTTTTTCAAAGAATCGGAGAAGTGATGAAAATCAATGCGAGCGGCCGGATTTTCAGAAGCGAGGTGGTATCACCTGCGGCTCAAATAGATAACCGTACATGGAGTTATTCTGGAAATATCAATGCATTCATTAAACTACCTTTGGATTTTCGGGCTTCCACTTACCTGAACTATGAAGGGCCAAGGGCGGTGGCACAAGGTAAGCGTGAAGGGGTATTTGTCGCTAATATAGGCTTACGCAAAAACTTGATGGAAAGAAAAGCGACTTTGTCGCTAAGTGTTCAGGATATCTTTTTATCACGCGCCTATAAAAGTCAATTGAGAACAAGCTCTTACGCTCAAAACTCCTTGTACCAACAAACCAACAGACAAGTTAGCCTAACTTTTCAATACAGGTTTGGTAAAATATCAGCGCGCGAAGACTCCTAATAAAACCATTACCATAGACTTTATCTTAAATTATTTAGAGAGGCAATCGGCCGCCGGCTGTTGAATAGAAGGGGCTAACAATGACCTAGTGAATTGTTAGCCCCTTTTTTGCTGCTTAAAATTTACTTTAAAAGCATTCCAATAAGATCAAAAAAGCAACGAAATAGGATTGCCAGTTTGTAGTCTCGGGACCTAGGCCCTCCTTTTGGAATGCGATGTATGGTAGTATATCATTTGGGAAAGTGTATTTTTGACATAGCCTCTTTTACTAAAAAGATTTCACTACGGTTACTTTACCCCCTTACCAGTTGCAGCCCAGTATATTCCACCGTATAGGTGATCCAAAAACGTTTGATCGGAATAGATAGCACCAATATGTCCTAAACCCGTATAAAAGGCACGGCCGCCATCATAATTATGGTACCATGACATGGGATGTACTGCACCCATTCCTTCGCCAGCATTGTCACCCCATTTAGTCTTAGGGTCATACGATTTTTCATCCACTGTAATTAAGAACTTCAAGTCGTTGGACTTGTATGGTTTTTGGTATTGGTACCATTCATCAGTCCATAACATTCTTTTTGGGAAACGATCTAGTCCAGGAAAGTTACTATCAACAACATCCAGATAAGCCGTTTGCTGGGCAGGGTGAATTTTGAACATCATTCCTACCATTTTGGTATACCACTCCCAGTCATACTCCGTGTCGGCAGCAGAATGAACCCCTACCCAACCTTTCCCAGATTGAATAAACTTTTCAAAGGCGGCCTGTTGCTCCTCGTTCAGGATATCACCAGTTGTGTTTAAGAAAATAACCACATCATAGTTCTTCAAGGATTTTTCATTAAATACATTAGCGGATTCCTGCCAGTCAACCGAGAAACTATGTCGCTTTGCCAAATTTCTTACGCCATCTACCCCTTCATGGATCGATTCGTGGTGAAACCCAGCAGTTTTAGTAAAAAGTAATGCTTTAAATTGCTGCGCGTGCAGGTTAAAAGCACAGGTTAGCGTCAAAATTAAAGCGAATGTTTTTTTAAAGATCATTGTAAATTAATTTAAGGTTTTATCGAATTTCATCAGAAAAATTCAATCTGCCTAATACAAACACAAATTCTGGTACTTTTTACCTACATATTATAATTCCTTAATGAAATTTTAATTCTATTCCTTAAAACTTCCGATTGAGGAACAGTTTTTGCTGTAAACCTCCTTTGGATGGGTCAAAATATATCTTTAATATTGAGCTAATTAAACTAGTTTCTCGAAAAATGCTCTAATTAGCAAGGTCAAA
>CAXBLH010000308.1:0-6884 GCA_963976315.1 uncultured Dyadobacter sp. | reverse complement strand
GTTTGTTTATGCTATTTTTTGGCTCTACCTGCGTTAAAATTTAAACAGGCTCTTATTGGGTACTAATTTATAACTCCTGATCCAGTCGTAGTAGGTAACATTTTTTGATTTATCGGCGAGTTCTTCGGGCGTAGGTGGCACTTCCCAATGATAGGTTTCGGTTACCAAATGCATATACATAGGTGTGTCGAAAGGCGTTTTACTGTCGGTCGTATCTGGATGAATCGTAAAGGCAAATTTACCATTATAATAAAAATCCAGCGTGTTGGCATCCTTCCACCAGCAACCAAAAACATGGTACATACTATCCGCCGCAGCTACTAATTCTGTTTCGCCAGGGGTAGAAAGAGTAGGTAATTTGGTACCATCGCAATCCGTACGGAAAATATGGGCATTGGATTTCATTTTATATTTAAAGGCTGCAAACTTTTTTGCACCCCCGATGGCCTCCACAATGTCCAATTCTTGCTGAATACTTTGGCAACCCACCTTATGGGTAGGTGCTTTCAACCAAAAAGTGGACGACATAGACACGCCCGAAGCTTTCATTCGTACCTCATAATACCCATAAAAGGCTTCGGTACTTTTAGAAGCTACGGCACCGCCTGTTAAATTATAAACCCCTTGTGGGGGATCCAATACTTCGTTTTTTATCTGGAGATTCCCCTCCTTCACGGAAACATTACTGGCCCGAAAGTAGGCCGGTGGTCTGCCATTTTTCCAGTAAGGCGAACGGTCGTGCCATTTGGTATCGTCGAGTTTCCCTTCGTTAAATTCGTCTGAAAACGCTTCGTTTTTCTCCCAGTGAAAACCTTTAGGGGCTTTGGGTTGGCTATAGACAGTGATGCCCGTCAAACAAAGCATTCCGAAGGCGCATACAAATAATGGTTTCATTCTTGTTATTATTAAATATTTAAACAAAAATATGCAACACTTAGAAGAGCAAACCTTACCTAATTAGCCTAATCCAATAGTATATTGGCAACTTAGCTCCGTCATGCGCTGATTTATTGCACAGGCATCGTCCCACCGTAAAGCCGATGTGGACTATTGTTATTAACCACCAGCACCTGCTTTTGCTTTCCCTTTACCAAAAGTAAATTACGGGTATCCCCGTTCGCAAAAAGTCCAGTTTTATGATTTGGAATAAACTTATAATCGCCTTTTCCGTTTCCTTTCAGTAGGGTTCCATTACCGGCATCAGCCCGAGTAGTCTCTATTTCCGACATATAGTTATTACCCGCCAAAAGCATATCTTTTAGACCATCATGGTCAAAATCCTCAAATAGTATACCATTAATGGGCGAAGTTTGGGCCCAGTTTTCAAATGCTTGGAACACATATTTCCCCGCACCTTCATTCACAAAAATACCAGACCGAAACTCGGTGACCTCTAAATGTAGCGCCTCTTTAATTTCGGGGCCGATGAGCCCTTCCACATCCTTACTGGCAAAATCTTGGTAGGTATGTATTTTAGAAGCCAAGCCCGGCATTTGTTGAGCCGTACAGCTTTTACCTCGAACAGGTACTTCATTGCCTTTATAATGCTTTGTTAAAATAATATCAACTGTTCCATTGCGGTCGAAATCCTCGGCATACACAATAAATGGCTTGGCTTCATTGGCATGAAACTTATAATTGAGGCCCAAATTACCCGCAATTATATCCAGATCGCCATCGCCGTCGGTATCTGCAAACTGCAACTTATTCCACCAGCCTTTGGTATTACGCAAGGAGGCATATTTTTCATTTTTAGAAAACTTACCATGGTTATTTTCAAAAACCTCAATCCCCATCCATTCTCCGGTAACGACCAAATCCAGGTCTTTATCGTTATCCATATCCACCCAAGCAGCATCGGTCACCATGCCCACGGTTCGGAGTTCTGGGGCCGCCTCAGAGGTAACAATATTTAATTTTCCGCCTTCATTTTTCAATAAAAACGACACGGGTGCAAAGGGATAGCTGCCATCCAAAACTCGGCCTCCTACAAACAAATCCAAATCGCCATCGCCGTCATAGTCGCCAGAAACCACTACGGAACCTGCCGACGGAACCTCTGAAACAATCCCTTTTGATTTAACAAACTTTCCGTGTCCATCATTGAGATACAGTCGGTCAATTAATAAAGGAGACTGGATACTAAATTCATAACTTCCACTTACAACATATAAATCCAAATCTCCGTCCTTATCAAAATCAAAGAAACAAGCACCCGTATCTTCGTAGTGACTGTCGGCCACAAAGTCCGGAATTGCGAGTGGGTTAAAAGTACCTCCTTCGGTGCCCAACAACAATTGACCTGCCTGCCGGTGCCCGCCACCCAGATACACATCTTCCAAACCGTCTTGATTTACATCACCAACGGCTACTCCCGGACCCGTTTGGGAAAGTTTGTGAGGTAGTAAGAGTTGTTTTTTATAATCATCAAAAAGAGGATCTAAGTGTGTATATGGAAATGGAACCGATTCGAAGTGTGCTAATTTTGCGTGCTCTTTTTGCGCTCCATTTTCAAGAACAGCATCCGTATACTGGAATGTGATGGATTTATTGAGGTCAGAAAAGTTTTCGAGCACCTGCTTTTTCTGATCTGGCCATATCACTTCTATCCGTTCTATTTTTATATTTTCTCCAAAACCAAAATGCAAATTTCCCGAAACGCTGGATAAAAAGCCTCTTGTATTCACCATTTGACGCGTTTGGGTAGTGCCATCGTTTTGAAAAACCGAAACCACCGTTCCAACCCCAAACTTATTTTGCTGCGAACCCTTCAATTTTATGGTCAGGTAATGCTTATTACCGGCATCGGCTGCGGTATTTTTCAATATCATTGCCGGATCATTGATGTTATTTACGATGATATCCAAATCCCCATCATTGTCCAGATCGGCATAAACGGCTCCATTGGAAAATGTGGCAACAGAATCTGTCCAAATGCTAGAAACATTTTCAAAAGTAAGGTTGCCTTTATTGCGAAAAATATAGTTTCCTAATCGTTGTTGTGGCAGCATTTTGGCGTAGGTCAAAAACTCTTCTTCGGTAGGTTTATGGCCTTTTTCCTTTATCAGCGCTAAAATTTCATTGTTTTTATCACGGTCGATTACATCTCTAAAAACACCATTGGTAACATAAATATCATTGTAGCCATCCAAGTCAAAATCAGCCATCAAATTCGCCCAACTCCAGTCGGTATTGGCAACCCCAGCCATATTGGCAATTTCGCTCAAAGTACCGTCGCCATTATTAAGTTGCAGCATGTTGTGCATATATTGGTAATGGTAATCGCCGTGAATCATCTTGTCAAACAGGTCAGGCGAAGTCATGCCCATCGTGGTTTTAGAGCGCACATAATCTTCCGGATTCATATCCAGGGTATAAAGATCCAAGAGCCCATCATTGTTAACATCTGCTATTTCACCCCCCATACTATTAAAGGACATGTGTTTTACCAGCTCATTTCGTCCTTCCCGAAACGTCCCATCACCGTTGTTGATATAGGCAAAGTCGGGCATTCGGAAATCGTTGCAAACATATATATCGGGCCAGCCGTCGTTGTTCAAGTCGCCCACTTGTGGATTGAGCCCGAAGGCCAGATCCGGCAGAATTCCCGCTTGGGCGGAGCGGTTGACAAATTTCCCGTCTCCATTGTTTTGATAGAGTTGATCACTTCCCTTTTGTTTTGGGGTATCAGCTGATTTTGCTAATGCTTTCAAATCCAATACTTCGGTACCTTTGTCTTGAAAGTCGGGTGCATTGGAAACATAAAGGTCTAAATCTCCGTCCAGATCATAGTCGAAAAAGGTAGACTGAATACCTCTGTTGGCATCAGCCAAACCAAATTCGGTGGCTTTTTCGGTAAAGGTTACCCTATCCGAACCATCTTCGGATTTGGAGATACCGTTGTTGATATAAAGCATATTCGCAAACTTATTGTCACGGTCGTCCCAACCTCCCCGTGTAATATAAATATCCAAAAACCCGTCTCCATTCACATCCGCTACGGTTACACCTGCATCAAATCCAGCTCGTTTTTGAATTCCAGCCGCCTGGGTGATATCTTTAAATTTCAGATCGCCGGTGTTGAGATATAGCTTATTATCCTTGACGTTGGATACAAAAAAAAGATCTTCCAACCCATCGTTGTTAAAGTCGGCGGCCGCCACTCCTCCACCAATGTAGGTATACATATATTTGTAATAGTTATGATCTACCGTTTCGGTAAGCTCGTTTACAAAGTCAACACCCGACTCGGTAACGGGTAGGTTATCAAACAGTTTTCTGTTTTCATGGGTATTTTTTGAATCAGAACAAGCCATCAAACCTGCCAGTAAAACCGTCGTACAAAAAGTCTTTATAAATCGATTGAACATATTACAAATCAAAAAGTGATACTTACAAAATATAAAAAATCTCCATTAGAGATTTCCAAGATAACCACAATAACTATCGAAAAAAGGAAAAAGTGAGGGGGAGCTTACCTACTCCCTCTCACTTTAAACTCGGCGATTCTCTTAGTTGCCCAAATTCGGGTTTAGTTTAATTTCGTTCTGAGGAATTGGAGCAAAGTAATTGTCTTTTTCCAGTGAACCTAAGATAGGGTTCGACACCTTTAATAATTCTCCTGCCTTATTTTTTGAAACGCGAGGGTTTCTTTGGCTCAAAGCATCCTTCACACGCTCCATGCGTACAAGGTCCTGCCAGCGCACATATTCACCCGCCAACTCCCATTTACGTTCGGTAAAAGCCAGTTCCGCAATATCACCGGTTTTAACATCCACGGTAGCATCCGGCGTTTCTAAAGGCTTACCTGCGGCGCGTCTTTTGATCACATTCAAAGCTTCCCAAGCAGCTGGAGTAACGTTCCCTGATCTTCCAGAAGCTTCGGCAAATATCAAATAGACTTCTGCCAAACGCATATAGTAATCATTCCGATCGGTATCAAAGTTAGCCAACGGAATATCACCTGCTGGGCCCACAATTTTCTTAAATACGGGATTTGTTTGATCCGTAAAATTCTCCCAGTCATAATCTAAGCGATACGTTGCAGCCTTACGAGGACCTGCGGGAAAGTCTTCAAAAAAGCGAATTTCGGCAAAAGTTTCTTGCCATCCTTCCTTATCCGAAGGGTGACCCAATTTCCCGAATTTACGGTTACCAGTACCAAGCGCAACATTGTAAACGATGGTAAATACACTTTCAGAGTTAAACCGGTTTCCAATCGTCCAAAGTGTTTCTAGGTCGGTCACTAAGTTAAAGCCATAGGATTTTTTGTTATCCAAAACCTCTTTGGCTTTGGCAGCGGCCAAGGCGTATTTGGTTTGATCCTTAGCAGGGTAACCAGCCCAATCCAAATAAAGACGAGCCAAAATTGCCTTTGCAGATCCCTGATTAGGGCGAGGAGCTCCGGCACTTACGTTGGGATAAATAAGGGGTAGCATAGCTTCCGCCTGTTTCAAATCTGACTCAATTTGCTTGTAAACGTCTTCTTGACTAGAAAGCGGCAAGTCTACAATCGGGTCTGGTTGCAGTTGCAACGGGATTCTACCATGAATACGTGTCAGGTGAAAGTACACCAAGGCACGTATAAAATAAGCTTCCCCAACGAGTCTATTTTGTGCATTTTTATCGGTCAGTTCCAACCCCTGAGCATTTGCAAGAACGGTGTTAGCAGCACGCACCACAGAGTAAATATCACGCCAGTTAGTAGCAGAACGGGCATTCAAGGGGGAAACCGAACGCTGGTCATACTCTCTAAAATCGGCCTTATTACTTACTTTATGCGTGGTAATATCATCACCACCCCACCCCGACACCATGAAGGTAGTCATACGGGCCATCGCCGCAAGTTGGGTATACAAACCCGTAACACCCAGTTCTAATTCCGCCTGGTTGTTAAACGAACCAGGAGCTAGCCTGGATTTCCCTGGATCTTCGTCCAGATTAAGGCAAGAAGTCACAAATACCGCCACTGACAGCACCAAGGGCTTCCAACCAATTACTTTAAATATATTTTTATTTTTCATTATCAAAATGCGTTTTAAATTTCGAATGCGATCAAAGTCCAATTTTAATACCTACGGTTACGGTACGGGGGTTAGGATATGCTCCCACCTGAACACCGGCTGCTACGTCATCATTACCTCCGTCGTAGTTACGGTCGCTGCCTTCTGGATCATAACCCGAGAAACCCGTGATCAGTACCAGATTCTGTCCACTGGCATAAACCTTAAGTGATTCAATTCCTTTGATTTTCTTGAAGGTATACGAAACTGAAAGGTTGCTCATTCGTGCAAAAGCACCATTTTCAAGGTATCTGGAAGAAGCAGTACGATTTTGTCCTCCTACAGGAATTTCTGTTTCATTGGAAGGAGTCCATTGGTTAAGCTGCGAAGGAGACATAAAACTTCTTTGGTTACCGGTACTTCCTACGATCATCCCTTCTGTTACATTCAGGATTTGATATCCGCTCATCCCATTGATAAACATGTTCAGGTCAAAATTCTTGTAATTTAGCGTATTGTTAAAACCCCAACTGAATTTTGGTGTACCGTTTCCAATGGCTTGCAACATAATATTGCCACTTTCATCAAGCTTATATTTGCTATCCCCTGGCACCGCACCTAGTTTTAAAGCAGCATCCGCTTCGGCTGTCTTCCAAGTTCCTAGGAAGGTTTCTCCATAAAACTGGCCGAGTGGTTTGCCCACCTGAATGATATTCAGGGCACGGCCACTACCATCAATATTATTGAATGACCCTTGAATTTCAGATCTTCCGTCCAGTTTCACCACTTTATTAGCGATTTTGGAAAGCGTTACTGTGGCATCCCAGCGGAAATTATTCGTATTAATTACCGCACCAGAAAGGCTCAAATCAATTCCTTTGT
>CAXBLH010000307.1:0-6890 GCA_963976315.1 uncultured Dyadobacter sp. | reverse complement strand
GTTATTAAAAGTACATTACTAACAGAGTTTTCGGGTTATCCACGTTTTTTGAAAGCTGCTGTTTTACTTCCTTCCGGCTATTTTGATCACCCTTCAAAAACATATCCAATTTGTTATAAGATTCCAGGATTGAACGGACGATATGATGCAGTGAATAAAATGTTCCTGGATAAGGAATTTATGGCACAGCGATCTTCGAAAGATGCTCCACAAATAATTTATGTTTTTCTTGATTCGCAAGGGCCCTATGGTGATACTTATCAAATGGATTCTGAGAATAATGGTCCCTGTGGGCAAGCCCTAACAGAAGAGTTGATTCCGGAAATAGAAAAACAAGTTCGGTATAATCCTAAGTCAAAAATGCGTTTTCTAACTGGTTGCTCTACTGGTGGCTGGATAGCACTGGGCTTGCAAATATTCTATCCCGATTTTTTCGATGGAACCTGGTCATATAGTCCTGATCCAGTTGATTTTGAGCATTATGGGTTGATTAATATTTATGAGGATGAAAATGTTTTTTATAACAAATTTGGGTTTCTTCAACCGGGAAGAAGGACTATTTATGGTGAACCCAAATTGTCGATGAAAGACTGGATCCATGACGAAAACCTGAAAAGCCGAACCAATGATTACCGTATTTCTGGGGGACAATTTGGTGCTTACAATGCAGTATTTGGGCCAAAGGGAAAAGATGGGCTTCCTACTTTAATGTTTGACCCAATAACAGGAAAAATTGATCATCAAGTCGCTAGGCAATGGGAAAAGTATGACTTAAAAAAGGTATTGGAAAAGAACTGGTCAATATTAGGTCCCAAACTTCAAGGTAAAATATGGATTTGGACGGGTGATATGGATGGACTGTATTCTAATGTGGCAATTCGATTTTTGAAAATGTATCTCGATAAAACGGTAAACCCACAGTCAGATACAAAAATAAATTTTACGGCAATGGCAGGTCATTGTCAGGAATGGTCCGATGAAGCTTTATTGTTGATGGTAGCCGAAACGGTTTCTATTAAAAATCGGAATAATAGTCTAGGTAAATAACTTGTTTGGCAATTGTAGAACAGGTTATGAGCGCTGTTGATTGATGGTGATCTATCGGAGGTTTAATAGAACTGGTATCGTTTAATGCAGGGCTAATTTATTTTGTAAAAAACAATTTATATGATCCCACTGCGGCGTACCGGTCGCACGGAGACGCTGAGAATGCCTGGTAAATGGGGTTTATAGAAATGGATTTGGTTTGAGAAAATATTAGTAGAAATGACTTTACAGCCATTCCCACTATATGATCATGATATTATTTTGGCGATAGCCCAGCTGCCTTTGCAGTTGTTTTTACACCATCCAGTATGTCTGTTTCAATTTGCCCGCTCCATACACCCGGTAGCCCATAAGCCATTTGTGAAGAATATCCCTCATAACCTCCTTCTTTAAGAACAGTGGCAGTTGGTATGTAGCTCATCACATCATTGGAGTATCCCATGACCACCGTTTTCTTTCCTAATAATTTTTTGATTTCAATGGCATAACCTACGGTTAATTCCCCGCCTAATATCACAATGCCTTGCTCCCCCAGCTTCCAGGCCTGAACAGGATAGGGATAGAAATCAGGAAGAGCTTGGTTACTTTCCGCTTTGGCTAGCATACGTTTTGCCCACTTGGTGATATAACTCTCAGAGCCTTTTGACATTTTTTCTATTTCAGCCTTTGGCAGGGGTGAAATTTTAAGTTTCAACTCTGTGTAGGAAGTTCTTAATTCAGGTGTAAGTTCGTCCATAGGCTCTGCAATTACAGCTTTCACAGCATTTGCAAGTTCCCAGCCATATTTTTTAGCAAGAGAAATCTGGGTTCTTGGAAGTGGATTTTGATCTCCACCTGCGCCCTGAAAGAATAGTGCCGTGGTACCCGGAAAGGCTTTTTCAAGTTCACTTTGAGCAAAACCGGGGTAGTCTCCAGACCATTGGTATCCATTCAGGACAGTGGCATGGCAAGCGTAACCAAATAAGATGGCTTTGGTTCCACCTTGTGCGTCAACTACCTTAAATACTGGTACAGCATAATCATTTGGCCCTTTTAATTCACGCTGTTCATCCAAAGTGCCTTCTGAATTGTTTCTTCTATTAACCTGAAAGCGGCTAACACCCTGTTGGGTAAATATTTTAACTGGTTCCATTGAGCGGCTCGCATTGACCACTGCATGTACTATTTCCTTTTCCAGATTCTCGGTATATTGATTAATGGCCAATTGTCGCTCTGGATTTAATGGATAAATATCCTGTAAAGCCTCACCAAGAATTGGCCCCGAATGGGTATGTGAACTATTCAGTATGATCTGGGCTTTTGAGAGTCCTAAGATAGTTTCAAGTTGTCCGCGAATTTGGTCGGAAAGCTTTTTGGGAAATCCCAGCAAATCAGAAGTTACAACTACAGCCTTGCTTCCAGAAGCATCTTCCAGGACTAATACTTTTACCCAGAGATCACTCAATGTTTCTTCTGCTGGATG
Organism: uncultured Dyadobacter sp.; assembly: GCA_963976315.1. Classification (GTDB taxonomy): domain Bacteria; phylum Bacteroidota; class Bacteroidia; order Cytophagales; family Spirosomataceae; genus Dyadobacter. The sequence goes on along the minus strand of CAXBLH010000307.1, from coordinate 4,381 downwards.
CGTTCTGCTGGAATAGCCTGCCATCATCAAAGGTTTAGTTGGGGTTATATTGAGCCTTGCAGTACCCGCCTTCCAAGTTTGCTGGCCAAAAGCCACGTTAACTAATACAAAGTGCAGGATTAAAAGACTCAGAACTGCTATTAATTGTAGTGCTTTAGGGTGAAGCGATTTTTTCATTATATCATTTGGGGATTTAGGTAAGGCAGTGGGGACATTTTGGTACGTATAAGGGCCACAGGAAACGAAAAGTAACCTATGAAACCATATATACTGTAATCAAATGCAAAAATCTAATTAATCAACTTATGACAGCTGCTGAAATGTTAAGGACGGTGTTTTTTATTACTTACTATTAATATGCCCATATTGGATACTAACCTTCAAATTAAGAGAATACATGGTCATTGATTGAATTTTGCGGTTCGCACAAAAAATAAGCTATAAACAATTCTATCATTAAAATTTAAACAGGCTCTTAGTTTAAAGTAACCTTTTGGTTATAATTGATATCTTAAAACGATTCCATAGGTTTTTGGGTCGCCAAGTACTCCAGCGTACTGGCCAGTATTGCCACCAGCGGTCAATAGTTGTTCAAAATATTGGGTATTGGCAAGGTTCCTTATCCAGAGAAAAACGGTTATTCCTTGCTTGGCTCTAAACCCCAGTCGGGCATTGATAAGTGCGTAACCATCAATATTGAGATATTTGGAAGGAGTAGGGTTGGATGAAAAATTGGATCGGTAAAAGACATCACTCCCCATAAAATAGGTGCCTTGTTGTCCGATAAGTTTACCACCAGTGGTTGTTTCTATGCCCGATGCAAAGGACCATTTTGATATTCCAGGTAGTCTTTCTCCAGATATATCTTTGACCTCGTTTCCATCACTTCCTGTTTCCTCTATTGGAACTGGCGCATTAGTGAATTTTAGATACTTGCCAACGGTATAACTTAAGGAGGTATTCCATTTTAAATATTTATTGAAGGTGTGTGCTGCTTCCACTTCGAACCCTTTGGTATTAACCTGTTCTGCATTGGCCAAATACCCTCTTATTACCCCTATCTCGGCGGATCGTACCGTAGTTTGATAGTTAAAAATGTCCGTATTGAATACGGTAAAATGGAGTGTGCTATGAGGAAATGGTTCCGTTTTAATACCTATTTCATAATGGCTCACTCGTTCCGGTTTAATGACGGCTAATTTTAACACTGGTTTGCCGTTTTCAGTAGGAATGCCGCCTAGGTTGAGCCCAACAGGTTTAAAGCCATGAGCATAGTTGCCAAAAATCATCACTTGTTCGTTTGGTAGGTACCGTGCGCCCAATTGACCGGAAAAATTCCATTTATCCACTCGTTTTTGGAACGCAAGAGGCGAGAAAACCATATTTTGCAACGCGATAAGCTCAGGATTGGTGGTGACTAATCCACCTGAAACAGTTTGCTTATAATCGACTGATTTTTCATCGTAATTTATGCGTATACCGGGGTTTAAAAGCCATTTATTAGAAAGTTTCCAATCCATTTGACCAAATAGTGCTCCACTGAAATTTTGGTAATTAGGCTCCGATTCCTGTTTTAGCCCATCCAACAATCCAGGCGTATGCCATAATGGGTTTGGGGTAGTTTCCACAAATCGCCATTCGTCTTTGCCTGCTTCCAAGGTATGTGGGCCATCCGCATCTAACTTTTGGTAAAATGTAAAAACGCCTAATGTTCCGCTCAATTGCTGATTGATTTCTCCTGAATAGCGTATTTCTTGAGACCATTGATTATGAATAGAAGGAGCTTCGGATTTCACAATAGCCGACAAACCAGTGTAATCTCGGTCATTCGAGGGGTTCCATTTCCAGTTGCGCCATGCAGAAGTGGCTGTTAGGGTACCTTTTCCCATTTTAAAATCAGCATTCAAAGAGACTCCGCCCATATCCTGATTGGATCGCCAAGGTGTGTCGTGATCAATGAGTCTATCAAATGGGTTCCTGCTGGGTAGATCATAATGTAAATCGGCAATGATGTTTTCAAACTGCCTAAACGCGGGTCTTTGGGTGGGTACTACCCCGGCAAATACCTGCGCATAACCATCAGGCCTTTGTCTGCTATAATCACCGGCAATGGTAACCGTTGTGTTGTTGTTGGGTAGGTATAATAGTTGTCCGCGGACTCCCTGGTTGTTCCATGAATTTGTAAATTTTTCGGTGGAAACGTTGTATAGGGTACCCTCTCTATTAGTGCCTGTAAATGACAATCTAGCGGCAAGTTTTTCCTTAATGATTGGCCCAGAAATGCTGCCTTTGGTTTGGATAAATCCGTAATTTCCAAACGATTGCTCAAAGATACCAGAGGTAATAAAGGACGGTTTTCTACTGGTTATATTAAATGTCCCTGCAATGGTGTTTTTGCCAAATAGAGTTCCTTGGGGTCCTCTAAGTACTTCAATTTGTTGTACATCTATAAAGTCCAAGGTAGTGGCTGCTGGTCGAGCATAGTATACGCCGTCTACATAAAAGCCCACGCCGGGGTCGATACCATCATTCGTGAGCCCAAAGGTAGAGCCAATGCCTCGGATATTAAGGGTAGTGTTTCTTGGGTTAGAAGAATATAACTGTACTGAAGGTACCAGCTCTTTTACGCGGTTTACATTGAACGATGCGGAATTGTCCAGCTCTTTTCCACCAATTACCGCTATAGGAATAGGTGTATTTTGTAGTTCTTCGGTTCTTCGGCGTGCGGTTACCGTAACTTCACCAAAAGCCTTTTCATCTGATGATAGGTAAATCAATAACGAATGAAAGTCAGAGATTTCCACCGTTTTAGTTTGATAACCTATGTACTTGATAACCATGGTAATGGGCAATTCGCATTTGCATTCAATGGAAAAGGCTCCGTTAAGATCGGTGATAGTACCGATGGTACTTCCTTTGATAAGAACACTTGCTCCAATGAGTGGTTCATTTATTTTGGCATCAGAAACCTTTCCGGTAAGTGTTTTTTGAGCCAATGATTGGATTCCATTTAATAATAAAATCAGGCTAATTGAAAATAACTTTTTGTTCATGAATTAATTTAAGAGCTGTACAGAATAGGTTGTGAAAAAAAAGTCAAATATATAAACTCTACTAAGTCTATCAAATTTATAGAGTATAAAAATAATTTAAATTATCGTTTCCAATTTCAGGAAGGTTTCCTGATCCTTGCGTAACTATGTTATAGAGGAGCTGTTATTTTTAAAATGGAGGACTATTGGGTTCATTTTTTTTGTTTTGTACAACTAGTTATGGTTATCCTAAGCTATTCTGGTCGCCTTAGGTTTGGTCTCAAAAGTGTAGTGGTAGGAGTTTATTTGTAGACGCTTGGGTTTTTAGGAGCTCGATATATATTGTCAAAGTTTGGTTTTAATCCGATGCACAACAACTTGGGATTAGGCTTGACTTTATCACCTTGTACTAAGAATTACAAACGTAAGTGGACTATTGTATGCTTCCTGAAATCGGGATTTACGTTACTGCTAGGAGATGATTGCAGACATTATAGGTAGTTATATCAGACTCATAGGTAACCTAGTCTGTTAATTAGACTGATTTTTTGGGAGGAGTAGGTTATTTAAAAGGGATTTTTCGGAACTTGGGAAGAATCCTATACTTTTAGCAGCATTGGGGTGAATATTTAGTGGGTTCTTTTTTGATCAAAAATATAAAACGATTATGAGCTTTTATCACGAACTGGAAAATCAGGTGCACGAACAGTTAAGTAGACGAAATTTTCTGTCTAGAACGAGTTTAGGTCTTGGTGCTGCGGCCATGGCATCGTTACTAAATGCTGATAATTCGATGGCTGATAAAATGGCCACTGAAATGCCAGAAGGAGCTACTTTTCCGCTGGGAAAACCACATTTTGCGCCAAAGGCAAAGAAGATCATTTATTTATTTCAAAGTGGTGCACCTTCTCAGTTAGAGTTATTTGATTACAAACCAAAACTCGAACAAATGTGGGGTCAGGATTTGCCGGAGTCCATCAGAAAAGGACAGCGGTTAACGGGTATGACTGCCGGGCAGAGTAGCTTTCCATTAGCTGCTTCGAATTATAAATTTGAAAGGTATGGTTCCAATGGGATGACAATCAGCGAGCTGATGCCACATACCTCAAAAATAGTAGATGACGTTACCTTCATACGATCGATGCATACCGAAGCCATAAACCATGATCCTGCTATCACTTTTTTTCAAACCGGCAGCCAGCAAGGCGGTCGCCCTTCTTGGGGGTCGTGGGTGAGTTATGGGTTGGGTTCAGATAATCAAAATATGCCTTCTTTTGTGGTATTGTTATCAAAAGGAAGGCCCGGTGACCAACCACTGTATGCTAAACTTTGGAGCAATGGGTTTCTAC
>CAXBLH010000306.1:0-6893 GCA_963976315.1 uncultured Dyadobacter sp. | reverse complement strand
TTGGAGTAAAAAATGTTTCTGCCACCCAGTTTACACTTTCACAACAAGTGTTTAACCGCGATGTCCTTTTGGCAAACCGTACCAAAACCGACGTAATGCTGCAAGCCACGCAAAATACGCAAAACAACAAAATATCACTGGCAGTAAGTGTTTCTAAAGCCTATTATGACGCATTGGCTACCACGGAACAAATTAAAGTTGCAAATGAAGATATTGTTCGTCTGGAGAAAAGTTTAAAAGATGCAAAAAACCAATATAACGCTGGTATTGCAGACAAGATTGATTTTAAACGTGCTACTATTTCTCTGAACAACACCAGGGCTAATAAGAAAAGTAATGAAGAAATATTGAAAGCAAAAGTTCAGTATTTGAAATCCTTAATTGGATACAACAATGAGCACGAATTGACGATTGTCTATGACACTTTGCAAATGGAAAAGGAGATATTCTTGGATACTTTACAAACGCCAGAATATAACGACCGAATAGAATTGCAACTCCTCAATACGCAACGCAGACTGGCAGAAGCGAACCTTACCTATAATAAATGGAGCTATTTACCGAATATCTCTATCAATGGTGCCTATAACTTAAACTTCCAGAACAATCAATTTTCTGAATTATATGCTCGCAATTATCCACAATCCTATGGCTTGTTTACGGTTTCATTACCGTTGTTTCAGGGTGGTAAACGAAAAGCAAATATTAACACTGCAGAATGGCAGGTCAAACGCACAAACCTTGCGATTGAAAGTCTAAAAAATAATATCAATGCGGAATATGCCACCGCTTTGGCAGCTTACCAGAGTAACCTCACCAATCTGCAAGCGCAAAATGACAATGTGGAACTTGCGAAAGAGGTGTATGACATCATTCAATTACAGTATCGGTCAGGTATAAAAGCCTATTTGGAAGTAGTAACCTCTGAAACGGATCTGAGATTGGCACGCATTAACTATTACAATGCACTTTACGAGGTGCTGGCAAGTAAAATTGATGTTCAAAAAGCACTAGGGCAGCTCAATTATTAAATCCATTAGCGAAAAATCACCGCATAAAAATTACTAACTCGAAAAGCATTATGTTATCTGCAACGAAAAAATATTTATTAATACTCTCAGTGACAGCATTGGCGTGGTCTTGTGGTAAAAAGGAAGAACAAAAACCAACGGCTCCTCCTGCTGTTAATGTTACTGTGATTGAGGTAACCAGTACAGAAGCCTCCTATTTTGACCAGTATCCTGGAACAGTAGTACCATTAAATGAAATCGAACTAAGGCCACAAGTGAGTGGATTTATAACAGGCGTTCATTTTCAAGACGGTGCCCATGTTAAAAAAGGACAATTATTGTATACCATCGATGCCCAGTTATACACTGCTAACTATGACCAATCGGTGGCTGCATTAAAGGTTCAAGAAGCCAATTTGGTAAAAGCTCAAAAGGATGCAGACAGATACCAAGAGTTAGCCAAAAATGATGCCGTTGCGACGCAATTAGTGGACAATGCGGAAGCGGCTTTAGAGGTAGCAAAAAAACAAACCGAAGCAGCGAAGGCAAATATTAAAGCGGTGCAGACCAATGTACGCTATACCAAAGTTTATGCTCCATTTAATGGTATTATTGGTATATCACTGGTAAAACCGGGATCACCCGTTTCTGCCGGTCAAACCTTACTTAACACCGTTTCTTCTGACAACCAATTAGCAGTAGATTTCAATTTGGATCAAAAAGAGATTTTTAAGTTTACGAATTTCTTGAAAAACAAATCGGCAACGGATTCCACTTTCTCATTGGCTTTTGGATCCGATGTTTATGGATATAATGGCAAATTAAGTTTATTAGACAGAGCCGTAGATCCACAAACGGGTACTATTCGGGTTAGATTAATCTTCCCAAATCCTGAAAATATGCTGAGAGCTGGTATGACTACCACGGTGAGGGTATTAACCAATTCGGCTGAAAAGTCTGTGGTGGTTCCCTACAAAGCTTTAACAGAACAGTTGGGAGAATATTTTGTATACGTAGTGGGCGATAGTAGCAAAGTAACTCAACGTAAAGTGGTAACCGGAAGAGCCCTTGGTGCTACTATTATTATCAACGAAGGCCTGAACGACGGCGAAAAAATAGTAGTTGAAGGTGTTCAAAACCTGCGTGAAGGTTCGATTATAAACACGGGGGAAGCTCCAAAGGCAACCACAGCAGCGACTAAGTAATTAAAACCAACCTCCTATTTAAAAGGTGTTCTTTTTTCAAGGGCAAGTTTTTTACCTAGGGAACTTATAGAAAATTATGATTGCAGACATATTTATAAAAAGACCGATTACAGCCATCGTTTCCTCGGTGGTTATTGTGCTCGTTGGTCTGATTGCACTATCTACCTTGCCGGTAGCGCAGTACCCGGATGTTACTCCTCCCACAGTGACCGTTTCTGGCAACTTCACCGGTGCCGATGCGCAGACTGTGGAACAAACAACGACTACCCCTATTGAAACCCAAATTAACGGTACTCCTGGTATGACTTACATGTCCAGTAACAGTACCAGTAGCGGGCAAAGTAGTATTAATGTTGTATTTGATGTGGGTACTGATGTCAACATTGCAGCCCTTGACGTACAAAACCGCGTAAGTGTAGCAGAGCCTACCCTTCCCGATGCTGTAAAACGACTAGGACTTACGGTAAGAAAACGGCAGCCAAGTATTATGATTGCCCTGGCACTATATTCGCCCAATGGTACACATGACGCACAGTTTATCGGTAATTATGCCAATATTTATCTAAAAGATGCGATTCAGCGTGTAAAAGGTGTTGGTGATATTGTTACCCGAGCCGACGATTTTAGTATGCGTATTTGGCTCAATCCAGGAAAACTGGCAGCTCTAAAAATGACACCTGCTGACATTTCAGCTGCCTTGGCCGAACAAAACTTGCAAATTGCTGCGGGTACTGTAGGGGGTAATCCCCAGCCCAATTCCCAAAGTTTTGAGTATAGTGTACTTACCAACAGCCGCCTGAATACCCAAGCAGAATTTGAAGATATCATCGTTCGTACCTCTCCCGACCAGGGAAGTATCGTTTATTTGAAAGATGTTGCTCGTGTAGAACTGGGTAAGTTTGATTATAGTATCAATGCGTTGGTAAACGGAAAACCTGCCGCTTTTGTGTTGATATACCAAGCACCAGGTGCTAATGCCCTGGACACTTATGATGGGGTTATGAAAGCCCTTGGTAAGCTAAAAGCCTCTTTTCCGAATGATATCGACTATCTGATACCCCTTGAAACGGCTTCTGTGGTTAGAGTATCTATTGAAGAGGTACTCCATACTTTTGCAGAGGCCATGATTCTGGTAGTGTTGGTGGTGTTTCTTTTCCTTCAAAACTGGCGTGCTACGTTGATCCCCATTTTGGCGATACCAGTATCGTTGATCGGTACTTTTATATTCTTTATACCTTTCGGTTTTACGATAAACACCCTTACGCTTTTTGCATTTGTATTGGCGATAGGTATTGTGGTGGATGACGCCATTGTGGTGGTAGAAGCGGTACAGCACAACATTGACCACGAAAAACTGTCACCCAAAAAGGCTACTAAGAAAGCCATGAAAGAGATTTCTGGGCCGGTAATCGCCATTGCACTTATTTTGGCTGCGGTATTTGTTCCTGTAAGTTTTGTGCCAGGTATTGTAGGCCGACTGTATCAGCAATTTGCAATTACTATCGCAGTATCTGTTTTGCTATCCGCTTTTGTGGCTTTGTCGCTTACTCCTGCTTTGTGTACTATTTTATTGAAACCTTCCAAAGGAGCCAACGAAAAGAAAAATTTGCTGGAAAAGTTCTTTGACGGGTTTAACAAATGGTTTGATGGTTTGTCTCAGAAATATACCAATGGCGTTGCCAAATGGATAAAAGCTACACCACTGGTGATGGTCATGATGGTCTGTTTATTTGTAGGACTGTTCTTTTTGTTCAACAACAAACCAACAGGTTTCATCCCAATTGAAGACGAAGGGCGACTTTATGTAACTTACGAAATGGCAGAGGCTACCTCTACTACTCGGAATGTAGCCATGATCAAGGAAATTATGGAGCGCATTAAAGCCATTCCAGAAGTACGTGTAGTGGGTGGCTTAGCGGGATTAAATATTGTTAGTTTCTCCAACAAACCAAACGTAGGTACGATGTTCGTAAACTTGCACCCCTGGGCGGAACGCGAAGGCGCCGAGCACCATGTACAAGCCGTTATCGCTGAAATTAGAAAGCGTACCGCTGATATCAAAGAAGCACGTATCATGCCGATCTCTCCTCCTGCTATCCCAGGTTTGGGTGCCACTTCTGGTTTTACCTTTGAATTACAGCAGTCTACCAGTACGGATGATATCCAACAATTTGAAGCGGTATCCAAAAAATTCTTAGCCGCTGTCAACCAACGTCCAGAGATAGGGGTAGCATTTACGTTCTTTAACGCCCGTACTCCCAGTTATCAAATTGATGTTGATCGTGAAAAAACGAAAAAATTTGGCGTAAAAATCTCTGATGTTTATAGCTCACTATCCACTTTGTTGGGTAGTAGTTATGTAAACGACTTCAATTTATATGGGCGTAATTTCCGGGTGATGGTACAGGCAGATAGTACTTACCGTTCATCGATGGATAAAATCGAAAACTTTTACGTACGTAACGCACAGGGGAACATGATTCCGATGGCTTCTTTAATTACATCCAAATTAATAGAAACGCCTTCCCTTATTTCACACTATAATATATACCGTTCCATTGAAATTAACGGAACACCAAAACCAGGTTACAGTAGCGGTCAGGCGATACAAGCTCTACGTGAAGTAGCAGAAACCCTTCCAGACGGTTATAGCTATGAGTTTTCCGGGATGAGTAGCGAAGAGATAAAGGCAGGAAACAGTACCACGTTGATATTCTCGATATCGATCCTATTTGTTTTCTTGTTTTTGGCCGCACTTTACGAAAGTTGGTCTATACCATTCTCGGTATTGTTTGCGGTTCCGATTGGTGCGTTTGGTTCGATTTTGACGCTGACATTCATGCCGAATCTTTCGAATAACATTTACGCCCAAATCGGTTTGATAACGCTTATAGGACTGGCAGCAAAAAATGCCATTCTAATTGTGGAGTTTGCCAAGGAACGGGTAGACAACGGTATGGAGCTCGTGGCAGCCACGCTGCAAGCCGTACAACTGCGACTACGACCTATTATCATGACTTCCCTCGCATTTATTTTGGGGGTATTACCCTTAGCGTTTGCAAGTGGTGCAGCAGCAGAATCCCGTAAAACCATCGGCTGGACGGTATTTGGTGGTATGCTTGCAGCAACTTCCTTGGCGATCTTTGTGGTACCCGTTTTGTTCGTAGCCATCGAGAAAATAGCCCTACGTAAAAAGCTCAGAAAAATTGAAAAAGGAGAAATAGAAGAGGAAGATTAAATTGCTATTAGCTGTCGGAAGTTGGCAGTCAAAAAAAATATACCTTACAAAATCGCTACTGAATTATTATTCGGTAGCGATTTTTTTTGGGGGGGGGATAGGTACTTTTAGAGGTAGGCAAATTGTGATATTGGGATGATTGGAGATGGATTAATTAATTGAATCGAAGGTTTTACCAAAGAAGCAAACGTTTATAGTACCTCGGTAAACCTAAATTATTTAAGAACCAGCAAAGTAAATATTAGTACAATATAGTGCCATTCAAACAACTTTTAACGTACAAGCGAATTATTATAGCTCTAGATGGATCTAAAAGGGAAAGGTTTTAAATGGCACGTATTTTTTTAGGTTATATACTAATGCTTTTGAGTCACGAAAGCTCCAAAACCATAGAAATTTATATACACATGACCATCAAAGGTTTGGATCAAATTGTTAACCCTTTTGATGATTTGGAGATTTGAAATAGAGTGATTAGATTTATCGGAAACATACACTTACCATTTAATATGCGCGGTCTTAATAAGGTGACATTAATCGGGAATTTGGGCAAACCACCGGAAGTACAAACCTTGGAGGGAAATATTACGGTAGCAAAATTCACCCTTGCTACTACCGAATCGTTTAAGGATAGCAACGGGCAGAGCCATTCCAACACCGAATGGCGCAATGTGGTGCTTTGGCGTAATTTGGCTGATTTGGCCGCCAAATACTTAAAAAAGGGGAGTTCTATTTATCTGGAAGGAAAACTAAAAACCCGTAGCTATGACGACAAATCTGGTGAAAAACGATACGTAACCGAAATAATAGGTGACAATTTGATCATGCTAGACAAACCAAAGGGTACCCATGAAGCATAACCTAGTCCCCATACACTTTGATATTCCAACTGATTGGAATATTGAATTGAGCGAACATAATAATAGCCCTGTTATTCTCATTCGGTTTGAGTTCAATCAGGACCTCAACCGATTGGTAAAAACACTTACGGGCGTCCGATGGAGCAATGTTAAAAAAGCATGGTATGTATTGGATCTACCAGTCTATCGTCAACGATTTGGATTGGAGATGGCATTGGTAGGAAAAGAGGTATTGGCACACATTCACCCCAATAATTGGCCTGCTTTAAAACATTTCATTGAAACACTTCAACTCAAAGCGTATAGCCCCAACACGATCAGTACCTACCGCAACGAGTTTGCCCAACTTTTGTATGTGTTGAAAAACAAAAATGTGGACGAACTTAGCCCTGACAGACTTCGTGATTATTTTGTATACTGCACCAATACCCTCCAACTCTCCGAAAGCACCATACACAGCCGACTGAACGCCATCAAGTTTTATTATGAACAAGTAATTGGCCGACCAAAGTTATTTTTACAAATCCCTAGGCCCAAAAAGAAACTGATACTGCCAAATGTACTTGCCATGAGTCAGCTA
>CAXBLH010000305.1:0-6936 GCA_963976315.1 uncultured Dyadobacter sp. | reverse complement strand
GAAAAATTGGCTGAGTCTGCCGATGCATTGGCAAAACAATATATAGGCTCTTTAACTCTTGGCGTAGGACAGTTTTGTACTAATCCAGGATTGGCAATTGCCATTGACAATGCGGATTTAGATCAGTTTATTGGATCGCTCGTTACTGAAGTGAAGGCATCCGCTCCGGCGACCATGCTAAACGAAGGGATCGCCAAAGGTTATTTCCATAATCGGGAGCACGTATCCAGTCAGGAAGGAGTAGAAGTTTTGGCCACTTCGGAGGCAGAAGCAGCTTCCGGACAAGGAATACCAACGGTAGCTACAGTTACCGCACATGAATTTTTAGCCAATGAACAATTACAGGAAGAGGTTTTTGGACCCTTTGCATTATTGGTAAAATGTAAAGATGCCCAGGAAATGAAAAGTGTTGCTTCTCATCTGCAAGGGCAACTTACGGCTTCTATCTTTGGTACCAATCAGGATTTGAGCGATCATTCGCAATTGGTTGCTAGTATCCAGATCAAATGCGGACGGATACTATTCAATAATTTCCCAACGGGAGTTGAAGTGGTCAAATCCATGCATCACGGTGGACCTTTTCCATCGGCAAGCGATAGCCGTTTTACATCGGTTGGAGCAGATTCTATACTTCGTTTTACTCGTCCTTTTAGCTATCAAAATTGGCCAAATGCCTTGTTGCCAGAAGAGCTACAAGACGAAAATCCATTGGGGATTTGGAGAACAGTAAATAATGAGTTGGTGAAATAGGTAGTAAGAATATATATTAATATCCAAAAAAACACGATGGCCCAATTTGAGGGACATCGTGTTTTTTATGGGGTTTGTAATTTCATTGGGCAATATTATGCTACCTCATGAATAATTAAAAGCACATAATCCTCAGGTTTTTGCTTTTTCATATTTGCCCGTTTTAGTATTGAACTCCAGTTTTTTGAGTTCGATGACATATACGGTAGGTTGGGTTGGGTTTGGCCCTTCCAAATGAATGAAGTAATTGTCCTGGTTAATTTCTTCTATTCTTAATTTTTTGTTTTTGTTATTCAGTCCAAAGGCATTGATGAGTTCATGGGCAACGGGAACCTTTACCCGTAATTTTCCACTAGTTGGAAAGTTGAAAACGACCATGTTCAATTGGTTTGTTTTCCGGTTAAGGGTGTAGTAACCCCAATCTTGTTTTTCTAAAGGTGTGTAGCCACAATCGTAGATCGCTTCACCGTTCATTTTCATCCATGCACCTATTTCTTTTGCAATTTTCACTTCTTCAGAACGAAAAGTACCTTCTTTATTCGGGCCGAAATTGGGAACAAAGTTTCCGTCAAGAGAAATACATTTCGCCATCATTTCCAGTAGTTCAGTGGTGGTTTTGATATGCCCCCGCCATTCTGAATGGTAGCCCCAAATGTTTTCTGGAATAGTCATAACACAATCCCAATCCGTATCGTGAGTGTCTGCTATGCTATTTGGTATTTTGCGTTCCCAACCTTGTTCATAATCACCCATAAGATCACCGTTTGTATCAAAATGACGTTTGCCGTTTTCATCTGCACGAAAGCGGCTTCCGATAATTAGTCCTGGGTGTATGGCGCGCATTTCTTTTTCTAGCTCATCACAAAACGCCGCTTGTTGCACCCAAGCTTTATCCCAAGTACCATCAAACCAAAGCCCTTTCGCTTTTGGGTATTTTTCGAGTAATTCTAGCAATTGGTTGCGTGTGAATTTTTTAAAGGATTCGAATGCTATGCTATCTTCTTTTGACTCAATTTGATAACGCCAGCCTGGATGGTTCCAATCCATCACTGAAAAGTACAGGTAAACATCTATTCCCCGGTTATCGTAAGCATCCACTAAGGGCTGGATCAAATCCTTTTTGTAAGGTGTATTGGCAATGGTATAGTCGGTGTACTTACTTGGCCAAAGGCAAAAACCATCGTGGTGTTTGGTGGTAATAATCATATACTTAGAGCCCATGTTTTGTGCCATATCTGCCCATTGTTCTGCATCGAACTTTTTGGGATCAAATTGTTTGTATAAATTATCATAAGCATCGTTTGGCATACCATCCCAGCTTCGGATCCATTCAGCTGCTCCGGGATAATACTTCCCATTCCAAAAACCACCTGGAATAGCGTATAATCCCCAATGGATGAATTGTCCTAACCCATAATTTCGCCATTTCATCATGACGTCATCATTCCTTCGACCTAGCCGATGTGCACCATATTCGAGATTAGTCGATGACCTTTTTAGTGTTTGAGCGAACAGTTCGTTGATGCTTGTAGTCAAGTAAAGAATACTGAGTATTAAAATTATTGATCGTGAATTCATTATGTATATTGTATACTGATAATAATTTACAAAGTTAAATATTTTTAAACAGGCGCTAAACTTTAAATAAGTTTGAACTGATGGAGTTGCAACTATGAGATGATGACATTTTGGCAATTAACTATTAATTAGACAGGTATTCAGAATACAAATGAGCAATTCAAACCTTTGTTTTTGGAATTAATTTTGTAGTTTAATTGCTTCGAAATGATTCAATACCTAACCCCTTCACCTGATGCCAGAAAACAATACCACCTTTAAGCCTTCCTTATCCTTAACAGATGCTACTATGCTCGTTGCAGGAAGTATGATAGGTTCCGGAATATTTATAGTTAGTGCTGATATAACACGTAATACCGGAAGTGCGGGTTGGTTGATTGTGGTTTGGGTTATTACTGGATTTATGACGTTAACCGCTGCTTTAAGTTATGGCGAATTGAGTGCCATGTTTCCCAAAGCAGGTGGTCAATATGTTTATTTGAAAGAAGCCTATAATCCGTTGGTAAGCTTTCTGTATGGATGGAGTTTTTTTACAGTAATACAAACCGCCACCATTGCCGCCGTAGGGGTCGCATTTGCAAAATTTACTGCCTATATTTTTCCCGTTTTTAGTGAAGATCATGTCATTGCTAATCTAGGTTGGGTATCTATTTCAGCGGCCCAGCTACTCTCTATACTAATCATCGCACTATTGACTTATATCAACACACGAGGTATCAATGGTGGGAAAATAATACAAACAACATTCACCTTAGCCAAGATATTAAGCTTGCTGGGGCTTATTGTTTTTGGTTTGTTATTTATGAAACCGGAGGTTTGGCAGGCCAACTGGAATACAGATACGCTTTGGGATTTGCAACGACTTAATGCAGATGGTAGCATAGCGTCCTACGTAACTATGGCAGCACTTGGAGCCATAGCGGCCTCAATGGTAGGCTCAATTTTTAGTAGTGATGCTTGGAATAATGTAACTTTTATAGCCGGTGAAATTAAAAACCCGCAACGTAATATTGGCTTGGCATTGGGATTGGGAACCCTGATCGTAACGGTAATATATGTTCTTACCAACATTACTTATACTGGATTATTAACTCTTCCTGAAATCGCAGGTGCAGCCAAAGACAGGGTGGCGGTGGCCGCATCGCATGAGATCTTCGGTACTGCGGGTACTATTATCATTGCACTTATGATTATGGTATCCACTTTTGGATGTAACAATGGGCTGATCATGTCGGGTGCACGGGTATATTATTCCATGGCCAAAGATGGTTTGTTTTTTAAAAATGTAGGTATCTTAAATAAAAATGCTGTGCCAGGTTTTGGCCTTTGGATCCAGTGTCTCATTGCCTCTCTATGGTGTTTGAGTGGCCGATATGGTGATTTGTTAGACATGATATCTTTCGTAGTAGTATTCTTTTATATGCTTACCATCGTAGGGATTTTTATTCTACGTAAAACAAGACCGGATGCACCTCGTCCGTACAAAGCTTTTGGATATCCTTTTTTGCCTATTATTTATATTCTAATGGGTAGTGCATTTTGTTTGTTATTGATTATCTATAAGCCCGAATACACCTGGCCGGGGTTGATTATTGTGCTTTTAGGCATTCCAGTTTATTATATGTTAAAGAGCCGAATGGTAAAGGAAAATTAAAACGCGCCGCACTAAATTCGTTCCTTGGTAGCCCTCAGGCCGATATTGGTCGTACTGCTTAAAATTAATTGCCAGATTTTACCATGTTTAAAATACTAAATCAAGTAACCTACTGCTTCTTCCTAAGTTGTTTATCAAGTGTCCTTTTAGCACAAACTCCTGATTTTTCGAAAGTGCCAGGGGTTGTAGTAACGCACAATCCAGCATCTTCAGGAAAGTATATTGGATCACCTAGTTTGGCTATATTACCAAATGGTGATTATGTAGTGTCTCATGATTTCTTTGGCCCAAAGTCAAATGAGCATGTGAGTGCCACTTCTCGGATATTTCACTCTTCCAATAAAGGTAAATCCTGGAAACAAATTTCGGTGATTGAGGGTCAGTTTTGGTCGAAATTGTTTGTACATCAAAATGCTTTATTCCTAATGGGAACCAATCGTCACCATGGAAATACCATTATTCGTAAATCTGTGGATGGCGGCAAAACATGGACCAATCCCACGGATGCTCAAAATGGATTGCTAAAAGAAGGCGAATACCACTGTGCCCCTATGCAGGTAATTAGCTACAAAGGAAAACTATGGCGTGCTATGGAAGATGCTACCGGGCCGCCAAAACAATGGGGCAGACGTTATGGCCCATTTATGATGTCAATTCCAGTGGAAGCAGATCCAATGATTGCGGCCAATTGGACCTCTTCTAATATAGTAAAGTTTGATTCTACCTATCTGGGTGGAAATTTGGGAGGTATGCTAGAAGGAAATGCAGTTATTGGTCCTGATGGTGAGATTTTAGATATATTACGGGTAGCTGATGCTTCCACTTTGGAGGAAAAGGCGGCATTTGTTCATATAAGTGCAGATGGTAAAACTGCAAAACTGAACCCACTGATAGACTTCAAACCATTGCCCGGTGGTAGTAAGAAATTTATGATTCGTTTTGACGAAAAATCTAAAATGTACTGGATGATTACCAATCATATACCAGATGCAGTGAAGGCGGAAAATGGGAATCTTAATTCTTCCAAAATTCGCAATCACTTAGGCTTGTTTGTTTCCAAGGATTTGAACCACTGGGAATTAAAAAAAGAACTTTTAGCCCATCCCGATATCAAAAATCATGGTTTTCAGTACATCGACTGGCTCTTTGACGGAAAGGATATTTTGTTCGTCTCCAGAACTGCGTTTGATGATGGCTTGGGCGGTGCACATAATAACCATGATGCAAATTTTGTGACTTTTCATAAAATCAGAAAATTTAGAAAAACGCTGTAAGCAGAATGTCTTTTAATCGTGACAATGAACCGTTTTAACATTTAACGTTTTTTGCCCCTAATCCCTAAAATCCTATTTAACTTTTAACCCTTTTAACCCCCTCTTTATCCTTTTTATTTTAAATCATCCTACTACATTAATAGGTTCTCCATTTTGATAGGCAATAATGTTTTCGGCGGTCATGTGTAGTAAGCGTTTTCTTGCTTCAAAGGAGGCCCAAGCGTTATGAGGAGTGATAATGCAATTTTTTGCTTTAAACAAAGGATTGTCTGTTTTGGGAGGTTCTGAGGAGAGTACGTCCAAACCGGCTCCCGCGATGATGTTTTCATTGAGCGCGCGAGCTAAGTCGTGCTCATTGACCAGAGGGCCTCTTCCGGTATTGATAATAAAAGCGGTGGGCTTCATCTGTTTTATGCTATCCCAATTAATTATATCATGGGTATCCTCAGTAAGAGGAACATGAAGGCTGATTACATCGCTGGTTTCAAAAAGTGTTTTTAGTGCTACTAGTTTTATAAAGTTCTCAGTATCCTTATTGGAATTCTTTCTGAACGCAATCACTTTCATATCCATAGCATTTGCAATTTCGGCCACTTTCGAACCTATATCGCCTAGGCCAATTAATCCTATGGTTTTACCAGCAAGTTCAGTGAGAGTGGTTTTCCAATAGCTAAAGTCAGGGCATTGTGTCCAATCTCCATTTTTGACACTTTGGCTGTGAAGTTCAATGTGATTGCAGAGCGCTAAAATGAGTCCAAAAGTATGCTGTGCCACGGAGTTAGAGGAATAAGCTTTTACATTGGTCACCACTATTCCTTGTTTTTTTGCGGTAACGAGGTCCACATTATTGTACCCCGTGGCCGTCACTCCAATATATTTTAAGTGAGGTAGTTGCGTTAATATTTCCTTATTGAGTACTACCTTATTAATTAAAAGAGCAGTTGCTTTTTCCGCTCTTTCCAAAATCTGATCTGGAGTAGAACGTTCGTGAACTTTAAACTCGCCCAAATTTTCAATGGCTTCCCAAGTTAAATCACCAGGGTTAAGCGTATGTCCGTCAAGTGCTACGATGTTCATTTTTTTATTTTTTTAATTTTCACTCTTAAGAAAAGTATTTACCTTTTGTTTCTTACTCAATTCTAAACAACTCGTGATTAGGTCTAGTAATTACGGGAGTGTGAATAAAAATTAAATGGAAGTTCGATACCTACGGCATCGTGACATGATTAATGATGTTTGTTTTTCTATAAACATATTATCCCGCTGGGATAAGGTTCCAATGGAAATGGATTGCAATTTGAAATTATTCCGATGAATGGAAGGACTTGAGAAAGATGCCATCGGCATCAAATGTTTATAGAAGATCATCAAAGGCGTATTTGCTCGACTGCGGCGCAGTCGTACCACGAGCGGCATTTTTCAAACGACTTGAAAGTAAAATCATCCATTGGCTCTTTTCGTGACAGATTTGATAGGTAGACTTTTTGTTATCAAAAAACGAAAACCCGCAATCGGTTCAAAAATCGATTTCCGGAAAGATTTGACGGCGGAGAGCTGATAGCATTACTAAACAACTCGTGATAAGGTCTAGTAATTACGGGAGTGTGAATAAAAATTAAATGGAAGTTCGATACCTACGGCATCGTGACATGATTAATGATGTTTGTTTTTCTATAAACA
>CAXBLH010000304.1:0-6973 GCA_963976315.1 uncultured Dyadobacter sp. | reverse complement strand
CCTTGGTTCGCACAAAAAATAAGCTATAAACAATTCTATCATTAAAATTTAAACAAGCTCTTATTCCAGAAACCTAATTTTAATTTTAATTTCGTGGGGAGCAGTTTCGTCTCCTCCAAAATAAGGATATAAATTATAGGCAAGGCCAGCTCCGCCAGTACAGTGCCTTTTCATAATGGTTTCTTGGCCATTGAATACAAACCTATACTGGTTTTCTTGAATATGTATTTCATAAACAAGTGGCTTACTTATTTCGGCGGTACCAAGTTCTTGGACGATCCGGTCGCCGTTCACATAGGTATACGCAAAAATATGCAGTGCACCATCGTACCAGTTCCATCCAAACCGTGCACTGTTTTGATGATGTAAGGAGCTACAATCCGAAAACCCCATTAATTTATTAATATCAAACTGGTTTTCAGGACTGGAAGCAGCATACACGCTACTACTGTCGAATAATGCCTGAAAACGAAGGGATTTACCCTTGAAAACCGATGTTGACTGCTGTTCGGTCTCGTGGCTTCCTAGTGGGATCGTATAGGTGATATAGTCGTCTTCAAAACTAGGCTGAGGGCCAAACCAGTTGCATGATACCAGAAGCGGTGGTATACAAAACAGGAGAAAAATAATTCTCACTGTTTTGACTTTGTATAAGTTCGACTTCTTAAATACACGCATGGTAAGTATCTTTAACGATGACCTTTCAAACGAAAAACGGTCCTTTTAAGTATTAGTTCAGCTTTTTAGGATCTCGGCTGCCCTGGTACAGTTCATATTCAAGCAATCTACAGTCAATTTTTCCAGTAAAAAATTCGATTCTTCTTTTTGCTTTTAATCCTATTTTCTTTGCCAAATCAAGGTTGCCAGTAAAAATATAGCCGTTATAACCTCGACATTGGTTTTTCATAAAGTCACCGATTGATTTGTAGGTAACTTCTAGCGCCTCCAAAGACCCAAGTCTTTCACCATATTCAGGGTTCATAAATAACACTCCTCCATTTTCCGGAATTGTGGTTTCCGTGAAGTCGCAAATTTCAAAATCGATTAAATCGGCAACTCCTGCTGCAATTGCATTTTTTTTCGCATTTTGAATTGCAAATTCATCATGATCACTCGCAATGATTTTAAAATCCAGTTGGTCCAAAGTATTATTTTCTATTTCATCCAGTTGCCCAAAATAGTCGTCTTCCTGGTAATCATTCAAATGCATAAAAGCGTAATGATTACGGTGAATCCCTGGTTTTGCTCCTGTGGCCATTAGTGCAGCTTCAATGGCCAAAGTGCCTGAGCCACACATAGGATTTATAAAATTCGACTTTTTGTCCCATCCACTGGCAATAATCGTAGATGAGGCTAGGGCTTCTAACATGGGAGCTGCTCCTGGTATTTTTCGATATCCGTGTCTAGCCAAAGATTCACCAGTGGTATCTATAAATAACTCCGCTTCATATTCTGTCCAATAGAGATGGAATACCGCCCCGTTAAACTCCGAACCCGAAGAGGGGCGAATATTGTATTTGTCTCTAAAATGATCCACAACAGCATCTTTGACTTTAACATTGGCATACATGCTATTGGTAATGGATGGATGTCGTACATTGCTGGTTACTGTAAAATATCCTTCCTTATCGAGGTATTGATCCCATTCTATCTTTCTTACATAGTCATAAACTTCATTTGAGTTTTCTGCAGTAAAGTTCCCCAAGCTATAAAGTACTTGACTAGCGCAATTCAGATTCAAGTTTAGTCGAATACAATCTGTGAGCGTACCTTTTATCTTTACGCCGGTTATAAACGTCCGTTCTATTTGGTACCCCAGTTCGATAATTTCTTTTTCCAGATAAGGGGCATGCCATTTGTGACAGGTAATTGTAATGGTAGAAGCTATGTTGAATATTGACATGGTATGCCGTTTGTTTTAAAATTGGAATCAAAGTTACATATTCTTGTCAAGACAATGTCTTTTGACACCTATTTGTTGGTATCTTTTAACGCAATTGGGTGGAGGGATAAGCAAAAAAGCCATCACTCAGTTTTGAATGATGGCTTTTCTAGAACTTCATTTTATTTACTGCAATCCATTCAGTTCGGCTTCTGTAAACGCATTTTCACGCCCTTTTAACTGACTACGTTTAGTGGCTACTTCGGCCGTCGAGATAGGATCGGCGTTATTACGCCACGATTTTCTTATAAAAGATAAAAGCTGTGCAATGTCTTCATTCTTCATCTCATCGTCGTAACCTATACCAGGCATATCACCACTTACTTCCGGTGTTTTGTACACATGACCGTTTACAGTAACGGGTCCTGTCAAACCAAAAAGTACCACGGATATTAAACGGTTTTTATTTCCAGTCACATATTCCGACTGATTCAAAGGTGGTCCCAATGCCGCTACACCATTACCGTCCAAACCATGACAAGTTTGGCAAACAGAAGTAAATAGTGCTTCTCCTTTTGGAAATTGCTTCTTTAGTATCTCTGGATTTCTGTTTTTACGTGCATTTGCTGCTGCACTCACAACTTTGCTTAGCTCCATGCGAATTAATTGTTTATCTCCAACGGAGGCCGCAATTTCTTTTTCAAACAGATCCTCACGATCCTGTAAATTGCTGATAATGGCTGCACTTACAAACTCATGGTCGGGGTACTTGGTGGCAAGTGTTACCAGTAATTTATCTGTAGCTTTTCTTTCAAACACACTTAATGATTTGCATAAGAAAGCTACATAAGGAGCACTTAAAGAATCATTAGCAGCCACTAAGCTTTCCAATGCTGTGACTATTTGTTTAGCGTTTTTGCTATTAACAAGAGATGGAATAGTCGCAAGCGCCTCCATTCTGATGTGGTTATTTCCGGTTTTTATAAATGAAACCGCCTGCTCGGCAGTTAATTTATCCAAGCCTTCCAAAGTCCAAATAGCATGAATCGCCAATAGCTCATTGTCTTTTTGCTTTGTGGCGGCCATTAAGCCTGGTACCAGTTCAGTCAATTGGCGGTCAATAATATTTTGCTGCGCTTTATCTCTAACCCATCCATTAGCATCTCCTAGTTGTTTTAATAGTTCTGCTGGATTTTTAGAAACAATTGTATTGGAAATTTTCTTTCCCTTCGGAACTATCTTATAAATTCTACCAGCAGACAACGGCTGTGTTAAGGAACGCATACCGATTTGGTTTTTCAAATAGGGCGTTAGGTAGGTTTTATGCTGAATGATTCCACGGTACATATCTAGTATAAGTAGGGAACCGTCGGGAGCATTATATAACGTTACAGGACGGAATCTTTCGTCGGTACTAGCCAAAAATTCTTTGTCATTATAAACCTGTTGACCGATGACCAAATTTCCTTTTTCAGTCATTCTGTTTCTTTTAATAAGGTTAGCTGAAGGTTCTGGAACAAAAGAATTAAAGTCAAAATCCTCCCCAAATGCGTCTCCTCGATATATTACAGGTCCTGATGCTGCGGTAAACTCATTTAGTTTCAAACTGTCATTTAAAACATTTTTCATATAGCCACGGTTTACACCAGGGGTAGGGCGGATAGGATATACCTTGTTGTTGGCAACGGCCTTTTCATTAAAACCTTCCACTCTTCTCTGGTTTTTATTCCACGCACCCAATCCCGGCATGAAATAATCACCTAGCAAATTTTGAGAGTTATTGTTGTAATATAATTTTCCGAAATTGTCTTGAGCGATTCCCCATTGGCCACGGAAATGGGTATTCTCTATAAGCCATTTGCTACCCTGTTTTCTATACCGTTTGGATGACTTGGCATTGTATATCCAGTTGTCCATGGCACGGAAAAGTCCGTTAGGCTGGTGTTCTACATTACCCCCTTCGGTGTACTGTCCGTCCACTAAGGTACGTTTTACGACTTTGTCGTTCTCTAATTCATAAAACCACAAGTTAGTAGGTTCCGCTATGAGAACTCCATTTTCAATAAGGCAGATCGCTCTAGGAAGTACCAAGGAGTCAATTATTACCTTTCGGTCATCATAAACACCATCTTTATCCTTGTCGTCCAGAATGACAATGCTGCCATTAGGGATATCTTCACCCGTACCAATGGTATCTGGCATATAACCTGTCATTTCAACTACCCACATACGGGCATTGTCGTCAAACACCATAGCCACTGGAGTGCTAACTAAGGGTTCCGCTGCTACCAGTTTGACTTCAAAACCATCCACAATTTCCATGCGCTTCATGGATTCTTCTGGTGTGAGGAAGGGTGATTTCGTAAAATCTGTAACCTGGGAAACTATTTCTTCGGCGGAGGTAACTAAGTTACTGACCGATTGTTTATTTGTTTTACAATAAAATAGCGTTAGCGAAAGTGCTAATATTGATACTGGTATTTTAAACCTTTTCATTCATTAATTACTCAATAGTTGACAGTTAAATTAACGTTGTCTTGGATATTATTAGTATTGTTTAATAGTAGACTCTACGGATTTCATATCCTTAGATAAGAAATGAATGATGCCCCAGGCAAGAATATATGCCAATCCACATATTACAAACAGAATATTATAACCCGCACCAATATTACCTACACCTTTGTAGTAATCAAGTAATGCACCTACCAGCAAGGGAAATAAGGTGGAACCAATTGAGCCTGCCATTCCACCGATGCCTACTACTGAGCTGACCGCTCTTTTAGGAAACATATCCGAAACCACTGTAAAGATATTGGCGCTCCATGCCTGGTGTGCAGCAGCAGCCAAGCTTATTATCCCCACTGCTACCCAAATATCAGTTGCGAATTTGGCCAGAATAATTGGTAATACTGCAACGGCTACAATCAATAAAGTTAGTTTTCTAGCCTTGAACGGTGCATAACCTCTTTTAATCAGCGCCGACGAAAGGTATCCTCCACCTATACTACCAAAAGTAGTGGCGGTATATACCAATGCTAAATGAATACTTGGTTTTTTCAAATCCAAGTCAAACGTAGTTGCGAAGTAAGATGGTAACCAGAATAGGAAGAACCACCAAATCGGGTCCGTAAGAAGTTTACCTACAATGAAAATCCAGGTCTGGCGTAATTTTAAGAGTATTCCCCATTTAATGGGTTCTGCGGCAGCGTCAACACCATCATCGTCATCACTATTGATATAATTGAATTCGGCTTGGGATAACCTTTTTTGTTTGGAAGGGATCTCATATAGAAACCACCAGAAAATTAACCAAATGAAACCGAGAGCACCCGTGATTATAAATGCTTCCTGCCAGCCATAAGCGCCCAAAAGCCATGGTACCATAATTGGAGCAGCAACGGCACCTATACTGGTTCCAGAGTTGAATATCCCAGTAGCCAATGCGCGTTCCTTTTTTGGAAACCATTCGGCTGTGGCTTTTACCGCAGCCGGAAAATTCCCCGACTCACCTAGTCCAAGCAATGCTCTAGCGGCTCCAAATCCAAAGGTACTTTTTACAAATGCATGCAATATTGCAGCAATACTCCATACAATGATTGAAATGCTATACCCTAATTTTGAACCAAGACGGTCGATAATATTACCAAAAATGATATAACCAAATGCATAACATCCAGCAAATACCATTACAATATTTGCATAATCCGATTCTGTCCAATGAAACTCAGTTTCGAGTGTTGGTTTTAAAAGTCCTAATATCTGTCGATCAATGTAATTGATAGTGGTTGCAAAAAACAATAATGCACAGATAACCCAACGGTAATTTCCTGTATTGGTTTGTTTCATAATCTGTAAGTTTCGGTTTTCTAGGTTTTAGGTTTTGAAATTATACTATTAATTGGATAAGACTACAAATAACGAGTTTTACCCTTTAAAATCCTTGCTACCTTCAAGGTATTAGGAGAGACTAAGTAATTCCCGAGGTTGTAACCGTTTGAAATTAAGCTGGCAGCAAATATACTAGTTGTTTGATTTTTTTAATAAGTCAAATAAGCATTCTTCCGCCCAAGTGCTATAACCTAGGGTTATCGGCAATCAGTAAATATGATTTCCGTCCCGCTGCCAGTTACTCTAATTTTGAATATCAAAAAATGAGAACTTATAAACAGTCATCAACATGATTTTTACAGATATTTGTATTATTGGAGCTGGCCCCGTTGGTCTTTTCGCGGTATTTGAAGCGGGTTTGTTGAAAATGCGGTGCCATTTAATAGATGCTTTGCCTGAGGTGGGAGGGCAATTAACGGAGATTTACCCTCGAAAACCAATATATGATATACCAGGAGCGCCCGGGATTATTGCAGAAGATTTGATTAAAAATTTATTGGCTCAAATAGAGGAATTTGAACCGAGTTATACTTTAGGGGAAAGGGTAGATGGCTTAACGAAAACGGAAGATGGCCATTATATAGTTGAAACCAATTACCACACAAAAGTTCATTGTAAAGTAGTAGTTCTGGCGGCTGGATTAGGAAGCTTCGAACCAAGGAAACCTGTAGTTGAGAATTTAGCTCGATTTGAAGGCAAAGGGGTTGAGTATATGGTTAAAAACCCAGAAAAATTTAGAGATAAAAATGTCGTATTGGCTGGGGGAGGTGATTCTGCACTTGATTGGGCGTTGTATTTAAGTGATGTTGCAAAACAGGTAACGTTGGTTCATCGCGGCGAGACTTTTCGAGGTGCACCCGATTCTGCCTCTAAAATAATGGATATGGCTTCGCAAGGCCGTATTAATTTGTTACTCAACTCACAGGTTCATCGTTTGGGTGGAAATGGCGTTTTGAAGGAAATCGATATTGCAGATAATAAAAAGGCGTTTACAAAACTGGATACCGACTATTTTATCCCACTGTTTGGATTAAGTCCCAAACTGGGCCCCATTGCGACGTGGGGGCTTGGTGTAGATAAATCGGCTGTGACGGTAAATACACTTGACTATTCTACAAATATTGAACGTATATATGCCATCGGAGATATTAATACCTATGCTGGAGAGCTTAAATTAATATTATGTGGGTTTTATGAGGC
>CAXBLH010000303.1:0-6987 GCA_963976315.1 uncultured Dyadobacter sp. | reverse complement strand
CATTGCAGGACTTGATATGGATTATCTGGGAAAGCCCTTTGGAAGTATGCCTCAACTAATGGCCATGGCTGAGTTTGTAACCAAGGTTCATGCCATCTGTATGGTATGTGGCGAAGTAGCTTCTCATTCCTACCGTTTTTCAGCATCCAGCGATCAGGTAATGCTCGGAGAAGCAGATCACTATCAGGCGCGCTGTCGAAGATGTTTTAATTTAGGGGAGTTAGTCAAATAAGGATTATAATTCGAATAGGAATAGACACCATGAGTCAAATACTTTGACTCATGGTGTCTATTCCTAAACTCAGCCCCTTGTTGCGAATTAAAGACAGGGCTATTTATTTCAACTCTTCTTTTAAAAAATGACCCGTGTAGCTTCCTTTAACTTTAGCTACTTTTTCTGGAGTACCGGAAGCCACTACTTTACCTCCTTGGGACCCACCTTCGGGTCCCATATCCAAAATATAATCGGCGACCTTTACTACATCCAGGTTATGCTCAATGATCAGAACGGTATTTCCCTTTTGCACGAGTTTATTAAGCACATTCAGTAAATGTTTAATATCCTGAAAATGCAGCCCAGTAGTGGGTTCGTCCAAGATATACATCGTTTTACCGGTATCTCTTTTAGACAGTTCTTCTGAAAGTTTAACACGTTGAGCTTCGCCACCAGAGAGCGTAGTAGCATGCTGCCCCAAGGTAATATACCCCAAGCCTACATCATTTAAGGTTTGAACACGCCTCAAAATCCTAGGCTGGTTTTCGAAAAACTCCAAGGCAGACTCTACAGTCATATCCAGTATATCTGCTATCGATTTACCCTTAAATCGTACTTCCAGTGTTTCACGATTAAAACGTTTGCCTTTACAAGTTTCACAATCTATATGTACATCGGGTAAGAAATCCATTTCAATACGTTTCATTCCAGCACCTTCACAGCCCTCGCATCGCCCGCCTTTTACATTAAAAGAAAAACGTCCGGGCTTGTAACCGCGTATTTTGGATTCTGGCAATTCCGCGTATAAGGAGCGAATATCGGTAAACATATTGGTGTAGGTAGCTGGATTAGAGCGCGGAGTACGACCGATTGGCGATTGGTCTACCTCTATTACTTTGTCCAACTCTTCCAAACCCTCAATGGCTTTATAGGTAAGTGGCTCACGCCTTGACTTATAAAAATGCTGATTTAGTAATGGAAATAGGGTTTCATGTATCAAAGAAGATTTGCCACTACCACTTACACCAGTGACACAAATCATGGTGCCCAAGGGAAAGGATACCTCTACATTTTTCAGGTTATGCCCCGTACAACCCTTTAAAGTAAGTTTATGACCATTCCCTTTTCGTCGGGATTTGGGCACCTCAATTTTCGATCTCCCACTTAAATAATCAGCAGTAGTCGATCCATTTTCGAGAAACAACTCAGGTGTACCAGCACCCACAACATTGCCCCCATGCCTACCTGCACCAGGGCCAATATCCACGATATAGTCTGACGCAAGCATCATATCCTTATCATGCTCCACCACCAGTACAGTATTCCCCAAATCCCGAAGATTTTTGAGTGAATTGATCAATCGAACATTATCCCGTTGGTGTAAACCAATACTGGGTTCATCCATGATATAGAGTACGCCCGTAAGCTGGGTACCAATTTGTGTTGCCAAACGAATTCGCTGTGCCTCTCCTCCCGAAAGCGTCCGAAGTGCTCTGTTCAGGGTAAGGTAATCTAGCCCCACATCCAATAAAAAACCTACCCGTTTGCGGATTTCTTTTAGTACTTCCGCAGCGATTAATTTCTGACGATCCTCTAACCGGTCTTCCAGCCCTACCAACCATTTTGATAAAACTAAAACATCCATTTCGGAAAGTTCTGCAATATCTTTCTGGTCTACTTTAAAGTGCAATGATTCTTTTTTAAGGCGTTTCCCTTCACATTCCGGACAGGTTTTGATCATCATAAAGTCCTTCAACCAGTCCTGTATTTTATCACTCCCGTTTTCCTGCTGTTTTTTAAGAAAATTAATAATTCCTTCGAATTTTGTTTCCCATTCCGTACCAGGGTATTTTTTGGAAGGTACAGGGACTGGTTCATCGCTGCCATAAAGTACCAGCTGGATAGCCTCAGCGGGGAACTTTTCCAGTGGCGTGGTCAATGTGACTTTATGTTTTTTCAACAAAGATTCTAGCTGCTTAAATATCCATGCTTCCCGATACTCCCCCATGGGAGCTATTCCGCCTTTTTTTATGGATAAAGACTTATCGGGAATTACAGAATCCTCGGTAATATCATCTACGACACCTAGTCCCTGGCAGGTTGGACACCATCCATAAGGGGAATTAAATGAAAATGCATTTGGGGCAGGATCGTCATAACTAATACCAGACTCTGGATCCATAAGATTTTGAGAAAAGTAGTGTGTTTCCCCCTTTTGATCCAAAACCATCAATGCTCCTTTGCCTTGCTTTATAGCGGTTGCTACCGACTGGCTTAGCCGATATCGTCCTTGCGGGTCTTCATTTTCCGACTTGGGTACTACTCGATCAATTACAATTTCAATATCATGAACTTTATAACGATCGAGCTGCATTTTAGGTTTTATGTCTTGAACTTCACCATCTACCCGCACTTTGTTATAACCAAGTCTTGCAATTTGTACAAACAGCTCCCTATAATGCCCCTTTCTGCCTTTTACGGCTGGTGCCAAAATAACAGTCTTCTTCCCCAAAAATTGAGATAGTATCTGGTCTACTATCTGATCTTGCGATTGTTTTACCATTTTTCTGCCTGTCACATGGGAATAGGCTATGCCAGCACGTGCAAAAAGCAGTCGAAGGAAATCATAAATTTCAGTAACCGTTCCCACGGTAGACCTAGGATTGCGTGAAGTCGTTTTTTGTTCAATACTAATTACAGGAGATAATCCACTAATTTTATCGACGTCGGGCCGCTCCATTTCACCAATAAATCCACGAGCATAGGAAGAAAAACTCTCCATATAACGACGTTGTCCTTCGGCGTAAATGGTATCAAATGCTAGTGACGATTTGCCACTACCACTAATTCCAGTCACGACAATTAATTTATTTCTGGGTATTGCCAGATCAATATTCTTAAGATTATTTTCACGAGCGCCCTGTACTTCTATCAAGTCCTGAGCATTCACGTCTAAGCCATTTAATGGATTCAAAATCGAAAAAGTGTTTATGTTTTAAGCTAAAATTAATTTAGCCAGCGTTCAGTATAACAATAAAAGTACTGGAAGTGTTTCATTTATTCGCCCCCCTTGAATACAAAAAATAAATGTTGTGGTAAATTGAATCTTTAAGGTTTAAAATCAAAAAAGGGATACCTGTGAAAGTACCCCCATTTAAAGTATTATTTTAGGTTTATTTTCTACTATAGGTATCAGAAGTAGCCTCTGGGAAAGTCCGAAGAATATCTGCCATAGTGTTTTTAACCATGGACTCTCTGTCATCCTTTTTGGTAGGCGCTTTTACTTTTCCAGATGCCCATCCTTGCCAGATCATCCTATCAGTGCTATTTTGATAGATATTCAATATAAACCGACTTTCCTGATAACTATAGGTTGAAATATTATTTCCCCCTCCGTACCACCACATATACGGCGAATACGTATTATTTGAACGTACTTGCTGACGATCTTTCACGTCGGTCATAAATCTTACTACCAGTTCAGGGTTATTTTCAGCAAGTTGGTAGCCTTTCGCCTGCATAACTTCAATAACCGCATCCAGCAATCGTCTTCTATTCAGCTCACTTCCTAGCAAAGGGTCACTTTCCATTTTATGTTCGGATTCTACCCGAAACGTTTTGAACTGTTTTAAGTTAACGGAGGAATCATAGTCATAACTTACCTGCAACGCCTGGCTGCACCCGGTAAGCAGTATTCCAATTACACCAATATAGGTAATTGATTTTATCCAGTTTTTTATCTTTTTCATAGCTTTAATAATTTAGTTTCCCCAATTGTGAAAATTCAAATTCGCCTTTTGGGATATTGTATATACGATTTTTTCATACTAAATGTTGCATTGGGCTGACATCCTATTCCAAAATCAGTGATTTTAACATGCTCTTAGAAACCGAAAAAACTGTGCCATGACGAATTCCTTTTGGAAACTCAATTTGATCAGAAATATCTTCCCAATCTTTCAAATTCTTTGAGCGTACCGCACCATATTGGTGATCCCGATACTTATCAAAGTAAACATAAAAATACGAGCCAATTTTAATAACGGTAGGCCCTTCCGCCCAATAATTACCGGTAATTGGTTCTGAAACTTCAATTGGATACGGACCAGATGCCGCACTGGCTTTTGTAATTCGAATATTCTTTTCAGCAGGTTTTGGGTTTTCATTTTTAATAAACATATAATACCACTTCCCCTCTTTTAATATAGTAGCATCAATTACACTAAAATCAGGGTTAAAGAACATTTGAGTATCACTAAAACGCTTGAAATCTTTGGTAGTAACATAATACATTCGGTGGTTCAATCCCTTTTCACTTTCCGAGTCTGCCACGTCTGAATGTCTTCCTGGTATAGTGGTGGCCCAGTATATTATATAATTTTTAGCTTGGTCATCATAAAATATTTCAGGTGCCCAACTGTTTTTAGCCGTAGATTCGTGCTCCATCACGGGTATCGCTACCTGCTCCGACCAATCTATTAGATTTTTCGAGGAACTGTACCCAATTATTCTATCGTGCCAGCCGGTTGTAAATACCATATGAAATAAGCCATCAGGCCCTTTGATAATACATGGGTCCCGCATTAACTTATCCGGCCCAACGGTAGGTTTCAAAAAAGAGGCTCCATTTTTCAAAGTCTTCCATTTTAGGCCGTCTTCACTGTAAGCAAAATGCAAGCCATCTTGTCCATTGTCAACAAAATAGGAAAAAACCAAAGATTCGGATTGGCCAAAGGAGCCTAACGAAAACAAAAAGAGAAAAGAAAATAAGGTTACCGTTTTCATGATGATATAATAAAAAATTGGGAATCGCATTAAAAATTAACACCATTCCCAAACCTAGCAAATAATTTTTTTTATACCGAACGGTAATCCGGGTGCGTATAGCCATCACGGTAAGTTCTGGCAAGAAGTTTTGTTGCTTCCTTATCATCCACGATCACCTTCTTTATCGGATCATAAACCAGGGGCCTTCCCAATTCCATAGAAATATTAGCCAATATACAGCTCGCCGTAGAGATATGTCCCTCTTCAATATCAGCAATTGGTCTGCTATTTTTTTCAATGGCCCCCAAGAAATCCAACATATGCAAACGCGTTGCTGGAGCTGCATTTAGTTCAATTCTTTCTTCTTTCAAATCCTCAGGATACTTTTCCTTTTCGTAAACTACATCCTTGTGAATCTTATCACCTTTACCCTGTGGAATAAAATCATACGCCATAGTACTGGCCCATAATGTTCCTTTTTCACCATATAAGGTAAATGACCATGGATAATCAGGATTATTGGGTGTCCCCCAAGTGCGGTGCTGCCAGATACAGTTCAGATCATCGTATTCAAAAATTGCAGATTGCGTATCAGAAATATTCGATTTTGCCTCCTTTTGAACATAAATTCCACCAGTTGAACTAATTTTATTCGGCCATCCCAATTTTAACATCCACCTAACGGTATCTAACATATGCACGCACATATCCCCTGTAATACCATTTCCATATTCCATAAAGGCTCTCCACCAACGAATATGAGGCAGTCCGTCGTATGGTCTTAAAGGTGCTGGCCCTGTCCATTTTTCATAATCCAAAAAAGCGGGTACTGGCTCCAAGGGAGGATTAGACAAGTTTTTCATGTGGTAGTAACAACACATTTCAACATGAGAAATTTTTCCTAATAAACCAGCATCTACAATATTCTTTTTAGCTTCAATTAAATGAGGTGTGCTTTTACGCTGTGTTCCTACCTGCACCACCTTCTTATATTTTCTGGCCGCAGCCACCATGGCTTCTCCTTCCATGACATCTACGCTAATTGGTTTCTGAACATACACATTTGCTCCTGCTTTTACAGCGTCAATCATTTGAAGCGCATGCCAGTGATCAGGTGTGCCGATCAGAACAATATCGAGTTTGTTTTCAGCCAATAACTTTGTATAGTCCCCATATAGCTTGGGTACCTTTCCAGATTTTTGCCGTTCACTTACCAGTTTTCCGGCATCCTTTAATATGTTGCTATCCACATCGCAAAGTGCAACAACCTCAATATCAGCAACCTGAATCAGTCGAAACAAATCACTTTTACCATACCAGCCGGTACCGATGAGCGCCACTTTGTACGTTTTTGACGCATCAGAAAGATCTTTTCCATGAACACCTAGAGCAGTTAAGGCTACTGCAGCCGTTGCTCCCTGAATAAAATTGCGGCGATTAATATTGAGTGAATGCATTTTGATATATTCGAGAATGAAAGTGACTACCTGGTTTAACACTCTAAAGTAAAATAGGAGGACTGTATACTTAACCTTATCACGACTTTTTTAGTATTGTAATCGATGGTCGGCTTTGGGCCCTCTAATCCTTCCTGAAAACGATTTTTAAGCGGATTACAGGTTTCGTCTTTTTGATAAAGTCATGATAAGAGCTACTATTACAACCTAACCATAATTTCCAAATCACCGATTGGCCGATAAATTAAATTTCACAAAAGCAAAAAGACCTTTTTTTAGGCAATATTTTAACGTTCCACCTCAGTGACTACCAGTTCTTTCAGCTGGATTAATATTTCAAAACTCGGAATATATCATTCATAATTCTTTTGGGACAAGCTATTGCGCATGGTTCCTTTCCAAAAACCACACCTAAATCTGATACATAAAGAGCCTGTTTAAATTTTAATGAGAGAATTGTTTAAAGCTTATTTTTTACCTCTACCTGCGTTAAATTTTAAGCCTGTATGTTTAAAATGAGAATAAGCCTCGAGGTTTTTTAAATTTGAT
>CAXBLH010000302.1:0-6994 GCA_963976315.1 uncultured Dyadobacter sp. | reverse complement strand
GCAAAGTCCATTTCGCCAGAGAGCGTATGATGAAAGAGATTGTTAGTGGACACTCTATCAAGGTTGCGTATTATGATGGGGGACGTATCGCAACTTGGGTTCGAAATCATCCTTCGTTAATTCTTTGGGTTCGGAGTAGAGCAAAGCGCCCAATATATGGATGGGTATCCTATACGGATTGGGCAGGTAACCTTTTGGACAATGAAGGATTTATATTAGATGCTGAATGTAGAATAATTGATAAAAGAAAGAAAGACGATGAAGAACTCTCAGTAGAAGAAGGAATTTCGGAATTTCGGAAATTATTATCAGTAGCAGGTAGTTATCTAAGGTTAACTGGTCTATCTGGTGTTGGTAAGACTCGTTTTGCACAAGCATTATTTGATCATAAGATCAATGTTGGCCCGATTAATCATACAAATATCTTTTATACGGATATTTCAAATAGTCCATTACCAAGTCCGCAAAACGTCGCAGAACAAATCATTGCATTAGGATGTCCAGCAATACTTATTATAGACAATTGTTCACCAGAACTTCATAGGTCACTAGTTGCAATTTGTTGTCAAAGAAGTCATTTAATAAGCTTACTGACAATTGAATATGATGTGGCTGATGACCAGCCTGAAGAAACTGTCGTTTTTCACATGGAACCTGCTAGCGAAGAGGTGGTGGGTAAAATCGTGCAAAGACGATATCCTAACATTGGTCAAATTGATTCAGTAACAATTGCTCGAATTTCTGGTGGTAATGCCAGAGTTGCTATTGCTTTGGCACGTACCATTGGAGCAGGCGACTCCATTGGTGGATTATCCGATAATCAGCTTTTCAAAAGATTGTTTCACCAAAGGAATGTTGAGAACCACGATCTCCAACATTCTGCAGAAGCCCTTTCTTTGGTTTATTCCTTTAATATAGAAAATAGTGAGTTGAATCAATCTGAGCTTGGAATACTTGGCAAGATAGTATCAAAGGAGCCACAAGTACTATTTAGAGATACTGTTGAACTTCAACGTCGAGATCTTGTTCAAGCTCGTGGAAGATACCGAGCCGTTTTGCCACATGCGATTGCGAATAGGTTTGCAAAGAACGCCTTGGAATATCTATCAATAGCCCAAATTAATAAACACCTATTAACCAAAGGAAATGAAAGGTTAATTTTGTCATTTACGAAAAGACTAAGTTTTCTTCCTGAATCTGAAGCAGTAAAAGAAATTGTTTATAATTGGTTTTCTCCTCATGGTTGGATGCAGGACATTTCAGATCTTAGCGCTTTTGGAATGTCCGTTTTGGAGAATTTGGCAAGTATTATTCCAGAACTCACTCTCACATCATGTGAAAACGCAGCAAGACAACTCCCTGAAAAGTTTGCAAGTCGTGAAAATAAATATTTTTATCGATTTGTTCGTATACTTAGACATATTGCTTATGAGGAGCACTTATTCGTTAGAAGCACAAATTTGATTATTGAATTTGCTTTAACTGAAGAAGTAGGAGAAAATACCAACTCTATTGTTGATCAACTAAAATCCATGTTCCAGTCCCGTTTGTCTGGTACCCATGCGAGTATTGAGCTTCGTTTGCAATCGGTTAGTTTATTGTGGCGTTCTGAAACCATGAAAAGGCAACAACTTGCAACTGTATTGATGAAATCATCGCTTGAAGCTTGGCATTTTACATCTATCCATAACCCAGCATTTGGTGTCAGATCACGGAATTATGGTCTGATACCACAGTCGGAAAAAGAGATCGAGAAGTGGTATACTTTATCGGTTGAGCTTTGTTTAACAATGATCGAGTCAAAAAGTCAGTTTAGCAATACT
Organism: uncultured Dyadobacter sp.; assembly: GCA_963976315.1. Classification (GTDB taxonomy): domain Bacteria; phylum Bacteroidota; class Bacteroidia; order Cytophagales; family Spirosomataceae; genus Dyadobacter. The sequence goes on along the minus strand of CAXBLH010000302.1, from coordinate 5,171 downwards.
GTTAAGGTGATCCTAGCTTCTAAACTAAGAGGTATTTGGACAAAGGCTCGCCTATTTACCCTTGTGGAATCGGTTTGTAAACGAATCATATTTACAGAATATTGGGGGCAAGGTTGGTTTAAGATATTGACCATTATTAAATATGACGCAAATAAAGAAAGTGAAGATATTAAGGAGAGACTTTTAACCCTTGAATTGTCACTAAGGCCAAAAAATATTTATGAAGAAGTTAGGGCTTTTCTTTTTTCAGGTGCAACGGGGTCAGACCTTTCTGAAGTTTTTAATATGGACGATGGTAAAAAGGGATTTGAAAATATAGTCTATGGTTTTGAAAAGCTCGGCACTAGACTTGCAGTGAATACTGAGATTTTTAACTTTTTACTGCCCGAGCTGTTATCTTCTGGAAACAGGAATGTCTTTCACCTGGGTAGAGGTCTTTATAAAGGAACTGTAAACAAAAAAGATGTTTGGAATAATGTTCTACTTTCAGCTTATTTAAATGTGACAATTGATGAAAGAAAAACAGATTTATTAGAGGGCTGGGTTAATAGTGCTCATTGTGAAAGTGAATTAATTACTGATGAAATTCTGGACAAGGTTATTGAAGATTCCAGATACAGGGGATTATTTATTCCCCTACAGAGTGAAATTCCAGTAAACCAAAAAGGATTGCTTAGACTCCTTCACTGTTTGGAAAGCGAATGGATTGCGATAAAAGATTTTAAATTAATAGCCTATCGTCTGGTTTTCTCAGATTTGTCTGACGACGATATATTGGAGTTTATAGCACTGATTTTAACGAAAACTGAAGGGAACGAGGTTGCTTTGGAAATTATTTATGCGAAATGTCACGCTCTTAAGTCCCGCTCTGCAAGTGTAATCAATGATAAACTGCTTGATGCAGCAAGAGCAATTTTGCTTGATATTGATCTAACCAAAACGTTTGATGACGACTGGGAATATAATCTAACTACGATCATGTCAGTATGCTATGTGGGTGAAAATTCATTTGTTTCAGCGTCGCACTTTACAGCAAAGTTATTGGAAATAAAGTATTCTGACGATTATTTATCAAACAGTTATGAACTAATCTGGGGTAAGCTGGTAGAGTTACAACCTGTTTGTGTTTTAAATACGCTATTGGAATACGGAGATAAGGTTAATTTTTTTGAAAGAAACATTTTCAGAAGCAGAACTGAGTGGTATAATGATTTGCTTTCGCTGGTTTCCGATGAAATTCTTTTGGACTGGTGTAAAGATGACCCTCAGGTAAGATTTAGTCTCATTGCTGGATCCATTATCAGCTATCACTCAGTTTCTGATGCCAAAAAGCTTCAATGGAAGCCAATTTTCTGGAAGTTAGTTGAGTTGGCGCCAAATATACCCGAAGTACTTGCCGAGTTAGAGAATGGCTTTTGGCCATCAGTTTACTTAGGATCGAAAGCGAAGAATTACGAAGCCAAATTGCCATTATTTCAAGAACTTTTCCAAGTTCGCAACATTCACATGTCTAGTTGGGCAAGAAAAATTTTTGAACAATTGACAGTCGATATTGTGGAACTCAAAAAACAAGAGGAAGAGCGTAATCGTTCCCAAAATGAGAGTTTTGAGTAGCCAATTGTGTAGTAAAGTCTCGCTTTTGGATACATTATATTTTAACATCAACCCACTTTTACATAGAATTATATTCTTGATAAAGTTTGCGTTTTGATTTAGCTTATAAACGGAAATTGGATATTTTAGCAATACTAAAATTGTAGATTAGAAATTGGTAGTAAAAAGTTCATTAGCCATTTACTTTATGGAGAATTTTAAACAATTGGTACTAAATATACTTAACACCATCACGAGTAGCGGCTCGTTTATGGTAAATAAAACGAAACCGTTTGTATTTCCTGATCTGGCAGTGAATGGTATGGAAGGTATTGGATTCCCGATTAGTCCATCACAAATAAAGGAAATGATGCAAGTGGCACATCGGGCTTCTTTTGGGAAGGGTCAAGAAACGGTACTCGATACAACGGTTCGCAGCGCATGGGAAATTGATGCCAACAACATCGAACTTAGAAATAAAGATTGGTCAGTTTTTATCGATAATATACTGGAAGAGATCGCTCCTGCATTAGGCTTGCAAGATCAGTCCGTTTCAGCGCATCTATATAAGTTGCTTATTTACGAAAAGGGCGATTTTTTTCTTAAACACAAGGATTCTGAAAAGGAACCAAAAATGTTTGGTACGTTGATAATTGGTTTGCCAGCCATACATACTGGAGGTGAGCTAACAATTAGTTTCGGGGGGAAATCTAACGTGGTCAGTTTCTCGGAAGCTACTAATACATTTCAAATACCTTATGTTGCATTCTATGCCGATTGTGATCACGAAATAACTAGCGTGACCTCTGGATATCGGGTATGTTTGGTTTATAACTTGGTTCAAAATTCAGGGGCCAAAATCATAAATAATAATTCGTTTTTTTCCTATAAACAGGAGATCGCTTCGCTGTTGGATTCCGAAAGGAATAAAGTTACTGTGCCTAAAATTGTATTATTGGGCCACCAATACACACCGTCTAATTTTACGATGGAGTCATTAAAGCTCAATGACAAACCCAAGGCGGAGGTGCTCATGGAGGCGGCAGAAATGGCTGGATATTATTGTAAATTAGGTTTAGTAACCTCTTACCAAATAGGAGAGCCTGATCAGGATTTGCACTCCTATGGTTACGGTCGAGGTAGGTACCACGACGATGGCGACTATGGCAGCCAAGAAATGGGTGAAATCCATGATGAATACCTTCGAATTGAGCATTGGATGGACGAAGGGATACCTCCGTTACTCGATATTGCTGTCAACGAGTCTGAGCTTATTGCCGCTTTCAAGCTTAATGAAAATGAACCAACGGAAACTGAATTTGAAGGCTATACTGGGAACGCAGGCATGACCTTGGAATATTGGTATCATTATGGTGCCCTAATACTATGGCCAAAAGAACAGCACTATAACTTGCTTGTCGACCAGTCTACGAGTAACAAATTGGAATGGATTCAGTACTTTAATCAGCGCTGGGAGAAAATAACTGCCGAGGAAAGGGTCATGCTGCTGCGAATCATCGAAGAAGACTTTGGTTTGGAATCCGGTTATTCACGTTCGAATTTTGATGCATTTGCCGAACTTTTAATTAATCTAGACGATGAACAGTATTTGATGGAAAAAGCTACTCCATTACTGACTGTGAATTTTTGTTACATCACGGTAGAATGCTGGAAGAAGCTATTTGAAAAATACCAAGTTCATGCGTTTGTTAATATCTTTTCAGCAGTGGCCCAAAGTGGAGATCATAAGGCATTAGATCATTACCTTCGTGTCTTAAGGTGTTTGGACAGAGATGGCTATACGCTATATGTGAATTCTCAAATACGCTCACTTCCAGTATACCTGAACGAATATGACTTGATGGGCAACACAAGGGTGGAGGTCAAAAGAGCCATTTTGGAGAGTATCCTGGTATTTGGTGAGCAACTATCGGAAAATCAGGATTGGATTCAACAAATTGGTTTGGCATTTACCAAAAATTTAACAAGAGACTATGTTCATCAGGTCTTTGCCGAAGTACTATTGGGGATGGGTTCAAGTAATAACCTTACTGCTTTTTTATTGGAAAGAGTCAAGTTGTATTTGATTGAGCGGGTGGAAAGCAAGCCATTAATTCCAGATAATTGGATAAGGTCGTTAAACGGCTTGGTACTTTCAGATAAGAGACTGTTGTTCGAATTGGAAGTATTCATGAAATCACCTACGGAAACTTTATTTGATTACAAACAAATTCTGGCAAAACGCAATGAGTTAGAAAATGCGTTGATCTATCAAAAAGTGGATTTGGATATGGAAACCATTCGAAAGGGCTCTCCCCACACGTTCCGACTTACCAAAAATCTGGCCACCTACGAAAGAGAACTGATGAGGTGGAAAAATGATAGAGATTTATTAATACGGCTGCAAGCACTCGTTTAAATTTCTACCGCAGGTGAGCGGGGGAGGCTCATCCGTGGGTTAATCGTGAATTTGATATCTTTTTCCATGAAGTATGAGCTATCGAGAAGGGAATTTTAAGGATATCGAAGGGCTAAAAAATTTAGCCCTTCGGTCTTGGACCCAATTCCAATCGGAATTGACAGATGAAAACTGGCATAAATTAAGGACCTTTTTAACTGACGATACTACCTTTATTGATTTATTGGAAAAATCGTTTTGTTTGGTTTGCGAGCATGAAACACAAGAAATCATTGGAATGAGTTTTTTGGTTCCCAGCGGCAACCCTACGGAGATATATGATAAAAGCTGGGCCTATATCAGAATGGTAACAGTTGATCAAAAATTCGCCGGACAAGGAATCGGCAGAAAATTAACAGAAAAGTGTATTCACTATGCTTCTAAAAAAGGAGAAACAACCATTGCTTTGCATACTTCCGAAATGATGCCTGCGGCAAGGTACCTTTATGAAAGTTTAGGTTTCAAAATCCTAAAAGAAATTGAGTCCCGGCTCGGTAAAAAGTATTGGCTGTATACCCGCTCGCTGGTTAACTAATAAAGGGAAAGCGTACAAGGGTTTGTGCAAAATCAATGAATCATAAACCGAACGAAGGTGAATTTTACCTTCGAATCCTTAACGAGAGTAAATTATTGTTATTTTTACTCCCGTGTTGCCAATAAGGTAAAGATTTAATGTGATTAAGATGAGCATTTTTGACAAGAAAATACCGTATAACAGCCTACCGTTATTGCCACCTAGTGTTGACGTAGAAACGAAAAAGATACTTCGTAAAACCATTACTGCGGGTAGGGCACTGGCTCGGCTCAACGGAACGTTGCTCAATCTACCTAATCCTACTTTGTTTTTGGATACTATTTATTTGCAGGAAGCAAAGGCAAGTTCCGAGGTAGAAAACATCATCACTACTAATGACGAACTTTATAAATCTTTGGTGTCAATTAAAATAGCTGAAAATTCCGCAACAAAGGAAGTGCTGAGTTACAAAGAAGCACTATGGTTAGGGTTGGAAGAGCTAAAAAGTAAACCATTTATTACGACCAACCTTTGTGTAAAAATTGTTCAATGCATTAAACAAAATAATGCTTCCATACGAGTTTCGGCAGGAACGGCTTTGGCAAA
>CAXBLH010000301.1:0-7026 GCA_963976315.1 uncultured Dyadobacter sp. | reverse complement strand
TCCTCATGTAGCGGGTTGGACGCATGAAAGCTATGTTCGCATTAATCAGGTTTTAGTGGATCAAATTACGGAAAAGTTTTGAGGAGAAGTAAGCAAACAAAAATGCCGACCAAAGGTCGGCACGTTTGCATCTATTAGCCATGAAAAATAAAATACTTATTTTCCCAAAGTACCACGTAGAGCCCGAGGGATTTCTACTGATGCGATTGGGTTACTTATTGCTGACAATATTACGAAATTTTCTGCCTTAATAGCGCCAACTTTCACTGATTTTCCCAAATCAAGATTGGTTACATCAACATCCACATAGTCAGGAATATTTTCTGCCAAACCTTGTACGCGCAATTTACGCAATTTTTGGTTCATTTTACCACCTTTTATTACTCCAGAAGAAGTTCCAGTCAATTTTACTGGTACTTCTACTTTAATTTCTTTGCCCGGAATGATTTGTAAAAAATCGGCGTGGATCAAAGAATCATTCACAGGATGGAATTGTTTTTCCTGAAGAATGGCATTGTATATAGTTCCCTCAATATTGAGAGTTACATTGAATACATCTGGTAAGAAAAGCAAGTCGCGGAACAACATAGCTGGTGCATAGAAATGCACTTGTTCAGTTCCACCATACAGCACTGACGGAATATAACCTTGTGAACGTAGTTCCTGGGCTTCCGTCTTGCCGAGATTCGCTCTTTTAAACCCTACAATCTCATGCTTTTTCATAAGAATTTTTATTTAATAAGATGTTAATTAAAATATTTACTTGTGATTTATAAATAATGAACTAATAGATTCATGATCTCTAATCCGACCAATTGCCTTTGCAAATATTTCTGCAACCGACAGTACTCGAATTTTGTCGTTCTGTTCTTTCAATGGGATCGTATCGGTTACCAATAATTCTTCCAAAACAGAATTTCTTATATTTTCATGTGCTTTCCCCGACATGATAGGGTGGGTGCTTATGGCTCTTACCGAGGAAGCTCCTTTATTTTTGATAATTTCCGCCGCTTTACACAGGGTGCCACCGGTATCAATTAAATCATCCACTAATACCACATCCATTCCTTCCACATCTCCAATCACCTGCATACTAGCAATTTCATTGGCCCTTTTGCGATGTTTGTCGCAAAGTATCATATCAACGTTCAAAAACTTCGCAAAGTTTCTTGCTCTGGCTGCTCCACCCATATCCGGAGAGGCAATCAGTAAGTTTTTTAGCCCTAGTGACTGTATGTAGGGTACAAATATAGAAGTGCCTTCTAAGTGATCCACGGGCAAATCAAAAAAGCCTTGGATTTGACCTGCATGTAAATCAATAGTCATCAACCGATCTACACCTACTGATGTCAACAAATTGGCAACCACCTTGGCCGCAATAGCCACACGCGGTTTGTCTTTTCTGTCTTGCCGGGCGTACCCAAAATAGGGGATCACCACGGTAACATAATGGGCAGAAGCGCGTCGTGCTGCATCTACCATCAATAATAATTCCATGAGGTTATCAGCAGGAGGATACGTGGATTGTATAATAAATACATCACATCCTCTTATTGATTCTTCGAAACTTGGTGAAAGTTCGCCATCACTAAATTTGCGAAGTGTATACCCACCTAGCTCTTTGCCGTAAAACCTGGCAATGTCTTTTGCTAAGTATTCTGATTGACTTCCGGAAAATATTTTTACTGTGTTAAATGAGCCCATGGCTAATTGAAAATTTGCGCAAAATTATATAAAAATCAATTAATTACGATGATATTTCTGTAATATTTTGATGTAAACTTGAAATCCAACTAATCCCGAAATTATACCAAATGAAGCTCCAATCAAAATATCGGCAGGATAATGTACCCCCACATAAATTCTGCTATACGAATATAGTATAGCCCAAATGGACAATATCCAAATAAATGGCTGCTTTTTCCGGAAAGTCAATAGGAAAATTGTGGCTAATGCAAAACTTGTAGAAGCGTGAGAAGATGCAAATCCATAGTTGCCCCCGCACTTTCCTACTACATGAACCAGCCCAGAAAGCATTGGTTCATGACAAGGCCTAAACCTTTCAAAGTAGGGTTTCATGATTCCAGACGTGATATAATCCGCAAGTCCAACTGCTGAGATTGCTACCAGTAGAAAAATATAAGCCTTCCCTTTTTGCTCCCGAATAGTCAGTCCAATTAGTAAAATATACATAGGGATCCACGTATATTTGTTGGTTATCCATAACATGACAGTATCCAAAACCGGAGTATTGGTACCATTCAGTTCTAAGAACAGATTTTGATCATAATGGATTATGGATTGTATAATTTCATTCATAATTAAAATCCGAGTACTTTTCTAACTTTACCAATCGTTTCAGATGCAACTGCTTTTGCTTTTACTTCCCCTGCTGCTAATATCCCTTCCAGCTCAGCGGAATTTTCCATGAAGTAATTAAATTTACGTCTTGGTTCTTCGAATTTTGTTAGTATTTCCTCTAACAACGCCTGCTTTGCATGTCCATAGCCATAACCTCCATTTTCATAATTAGCTTTCATTGTCGCAATATCTGCTTCGCTTGCTAATAAAGAATATAACTTAAAGGTAATATCCGTTTCAGGGTTTTTAGGTGCTTCCAATGGAGTAGAATCCGACAATATTTTTTTAAGCACTTTTTTTAATTCCTTTTCTGGAAGGAATATATCGATAAAATTATGATAAGACTTGCTCATTTTTTGGCCATCGGTGCCGGGTATGGTCATTAGTCTTTCATCAATACTTGGCTCGGGTAATACCAGAATATCACTGCCTGCAAGTTGATTAAATCGGTTTGCAATGTCCTTTGACATTTCTAAATGCTGTTTTTGATCTTTACCCACCGGGATGATATTTGCATTATATAGCAAAATATCTGCTGCCTGCAAAACGGGGTAAGTAAACAATCCCGCATTGATGTCAGACAGTTTATCCGACTTGTCTTTAAAGGAAGTAGCGTTCGCCAGCATAGGATACGGTGTGATACAATTCAGATACCAGGCCAATTCGGTATGTTCTTGGACTTTGGATTGCCTCCAAAATACATTTTTTGAAGTATCAAATCCAAAAGCCAACCATGTTGCTGCAATCGCATTGACGTATTCCTTTCTAAGTGCGCCATCTTTTATGGTAGTTAAAGAATGCAGGTCGGCAATAAAAAAGAAAGATTCATTTTCAGGAACTTGTGAAAGTTTAATGGCGGGTAAAATTGCGCCTAATATATTTCCAAGGTGAGGCCGGCCACTACTTTGAATGCCGGTTAAAATTCTGGCCATTTAATATTGGTTAAAAATTATTATACATTTATTGTATTTGCTTGATTGCTAGTATTTAGCAGTAGGTTTTATGGTTTACTGAATCTTTTGTCAGAAAAAACAATATCCAAAATTCGATAAATTGAGTCAGAAAAACTTGGTAAATTTGAAATATGTCCAAATAACCAAGGCAAATTTTGGTTTCAAAAACTCCTGAAATTTCCTTCTTTCTCTGTAGAATTCAATAATTTAGCTAAACTATGCTTCAAATAAAAACATTGCAATTTTTAGAAAAACTGTCCCAAAATAATAATAAGGAATGGTTTCACGAAAACCGGCCAGTCTATGAAGAAGCAAAACTTGATTTCGAGCACTTAGTGGAACAGCTCATTGGTGAAATTGGTAAGTTTCAGGAGCTAGGGAATTTACAGCCCAAAGATTGTATTTTGAGAATTAACAGAGATATACGGTTTTCCAAAGATAAGTCTCCTTACAAATCACATTTGAGTGCTGGTATAGGAATGGGTGGTAAAAGTTCTGGTAAAATTGATTACTATCTACATATTGAACCGAATGGAAAGTCCGTTTTAGGGGGTGGTATGTGGAGCCCATCCCCGGAAAATTTGGCAAAATTCAGACAGGAGATTGACTACAATGCTGGGGAGTTAAAATCGATTATTGACAATCCCGAATTTCAAAGCCACTTTCCTTCTACAATGGGTTCTGTTCTAAAAACCGCCCCAAAAGGTTATCCAAAAACACATCCAGAAATTGAGCTCCTTAAAAGAAAAGAGTTATTTTTTACCCATCGATTTCTAGATAAGGAGTTGATCGCTACGGATTTGGTCGACAACATTGTTTCTAACGTGAAAGTATTGAAACCATATTGTGATTATTTGAATTATATATTCTACGGCGATTAGATTTATTTCCCATTCGTCGTAATTTGATTAGCCATATTTTAAGATATTATCATGCAATTCTCTCATTTACATTGTCATACCCAATTTTCTTTACTTGATGGGGCGGCAGATATTAAGAAATTATTCAAAAAAGCAAAAGCAGACAATATGCCAGCGGTAGCGATTACCGATCATGGGAATATGTTTGGGGTGTTTGAATTTGTTGCCGCAGGAAATAAAGAGGGAGTTAAGCCTATTGTGGGTTGTGAGTTTTATGTAGTGGAAGACCGGCATATACGTCAATTTACCAAAGAGAAAAAGGATGCTAGATTTCATCAGCTTTTACTGGCTAAGGACGAAATAGGTTATAAGAACTTAGTGAAAATGTGCTCATTAGGTTATATAGAAGGGATGTATGGTAAATATCCTCGGATAGACAAAGAGCTTATTGTAAAATACCATCAGGGGCTGATCGCTACTACTTGTTGCCTAGGGGCTATAATACCTCGTACGATACTTCGTAAAGGAGAAGCAGAGGCAGAAAAAGAATTTAAATGGTGGTTGGACTTATTTGGAGAAGATTTTTATGTGGAGCTGCAGCGCCATGAAATACGTGACCAACAGATTACGAACGAAGTACTGGTTCGTTTTGCTCGAAAGTATAATGTAAAAATTATAGCTTCCAATGATTCGCATTATGTGGATCAAGAAGATTGGAATGCCCATGATATATTGTTATGTATTAATACGGGAGATAAGCAAAGTACCCCCAAATCAAAAGATTTTGATGATGAAAAGGGAATACCAAAAGGCTCTCGCTTTGCATTTTTTAACGATCAATTCTATTTCAAGAATACCAATGAAATGATGTCGTTATTTAACGATTTGCCCGAAGCTTTGGATAATACCAATGAAATTGTTGGGAAAATCAAAAATTTGAATTTACAAAAGGATATACTTTTGCCCAATTTCCCTATACCGGAAGAGTTTAAAACGCATACCTTATCAGAAATGGTTGGTAAAAAGGAGCTTACGCCCGATGTGTTAAACCAATGGGAATATTTACGGCATTTGACTTTTGTAGGTGCCAAAAGGAAATATGGTACGATTACTCCCGAAATTGAAGAAAGACTTAAGTTCGAATTAGATACGATTCGAAATATGGGTTTTCCGGGCTACTTCTTGATCGTAGCTGATTTTATTGATGCGGGAAGGAAAATGGGGGTATTTATTGGCCCAGGACGTGGGTCTGCGGCCGGCTCCGTTGTTGCCTATTGTACTGGTATTACAAATATAGACCCTATAAAATATGATCTACTATTTGAGCGTTTCTTGAATCCGGATCGTATTTCTCTCCCTGATATTGACACGGATTTTGATGATGAAGGTCGCCAAAAAGTGATAGATTATGTGGTAAAGAAATATGGCTATAACCAAGTGGCACAAATCGTTACTTATGGTACAATGGCTGCAAAATCTGCTATTAAAGATGTAGCCAGGGTGATGGACTTGCCGTTGTTTGAGGCCAATACGCTAGCGAAGCTGGTGCCCGACAAACCAAGTTACGGCATGACGCTGAATCGAATTTTTACGGCTCCGTTGGATGGAGAAGGGAGTTTGCTTAAAAAAGAAGGCATTTCCCCTGAAGAGCTGGATAACGTCAAAAAAATGCGGGCCATTATTGTTGGAAATGATTTGCAAGCGAGTGTATTGCAAGAGGCGAAGCGGCTGGAAGGTACAGTAAGAAACACGGGTATTCATGCTGCTGGTATTATTATTGCGCCTAGCGACTTGACTGAGATTATTCCGGTGAGTACTTCCAAAGAATCCAATTTTTTAATTACCCAATATCAGGGTAAAATCATTGAAGATGCGGGGGTAATTAAAATGGACTTTTTGGGTCTCCGAAATTTGACCATTATCAAGGAGGCACTTCGGTTAATCAAGCAGAATCACGGTATTGAAATTGATATCGATTATATTCCGTTGGATGATAAAAAAGTATTCGAGCTCTTCCAAAAAGGGGAGACCAATGCCATTTTTCAGTTTGAATCTGATGGTATGAAAAAGTATTTGCGAGAGCTTATACCGGATCGTTTCGAACACTTAATTGCGATGAATGCCTTGTATAGGCCAGGCCCACTGGCATATGTACCGAGTTTTATCAGAAGGAAAAACGGCCAAGAAGCCATCACCTACGATTTGCCCGAGCTGGAAGAGTATTTGGCGGATACCTATGGTATTACCGTTTACCAAGAGCAGGTAATGCTTTTATCGCAAAAATTAGGAGGCTTTACGAAAGGACAAGCGGATACTTTGCGGAAGGCCATGGGTAAGAAACAAATTGAGACACTGCAGGTGATTTCATGGCGGGTGGTGCAGCTCAAGGATTGGATACCAAAAAACTTGAAAAGATTTGGACTGACTGGGAGGCATTTGCTTCTTATGCCTTTAATAAATCCCATTCTACTTGTTATGCTTTTGTAGCCTATCAAACAGCCTATTTAAAATCCCATTATACAGCCGAGTATATGTCTGCTGTATTAACCAGTTCACTGGGGAATATAGAAAAGATTACATTCTTTATGGAAGAGTGTAAAAACCAAGGTCTAACCGTTTTAGGGCCAGATATAAATGAATCGGATAGGCAATTTAATGCGAATAAAAAGGCTGAAATTCGTTTTGGTTTGGCAGGTGTAAAAGGGAGTGGTGATGCTGCCGTGGAGGCCATTATCGACGAGCGTAATGCAAGAGGGCCCTATAAAGATATTTATGATTTTATTACCCGTGTCAATCTACGTACCGTCAACAAGAAAACCATAGAAAGTTTGGCTTATGCTGGTGCCTTCGAT
>CAXBLH010000300.1:0-7032 GCA_963976315.1 uncultured Dyadobacter sp. | reverse complement strand
TTCCAGCACGCCGGTCAGCAAGGCATCCTCTTAAAGGTTGCGGTGCCAATTTAGGATAGATGCAGGAGGACCCCAAAAACATTAATTTCCTAACGCCAAACTGATGAGCGCTGGCTATTACATTATTCTGTATTTGTAAATTTTCGTAAAGAAAGTCAGCCCGGTAGACATTGTTGGCCATAATTCCACCCACCTTAGCAGCAGCAAGAAAGACATATTCCGGCTTTTCTTGTTCAAATAATTGAATAACTTGTTGCTGGTTACGAAGATCCACTTCCGACGAAGTTCGTAAAATGAAGTTTGTAAATCCTTCCTGCTTTAATTTTCTTAATATTGCAGAGCCTACCATACCACGGTGTCCGGCTACGTATATTCTAGAGTTTTTTTCCAATGTTTTGTAAATTTGAACTGATAATCAATATTTCAAGGTTTGTTCCGTTACAAAGTTAATCATCTTCGTAAGAAGATAAATCATATACACATGCAAAGACAACCTGGAGTTTACTTACTTATTTTTCTGCTGATAAGCCTTGCTGCAAGTAGCCAGTCGGTTTCCAATACTAATTCGACTCCGTCATGGCTTCCTAAAGAACGGGTAAAAACCGACACTTCCGACAATAAACCACGTACAGGCTTAAATGCTTTACTATCAACCATCGACCCATCCGTGGGAGGACCTGGTGGTAAATCAGGATCGCTTTCTAATTTAATAGGAGAAACAATTCCTGACTTAGGCCTACGTGCCAAGGCATATAAAAGTCAAAAGGCAGAGCGGAAAAGGAAAAAGGCCTTGTCTAAACTAGCCAAAGTCGAGTACGAAGGTATTCCTATGACAACAGTTACCGTTAAACATGGGAGTGGTGACAGAGCAACTTTTGAAGTTTTCCATGTTCTAAAAGCTTACCAACCCATTAATCCTTATGTACGCTCTGTAAACATTCGATGGTATGATACCAAAACGAAACGCCTTAGCTCTTCGGTAATTAAAAACAAAGAGCGGTCCTTGCCCCTGCATGGTTCTTATCAAAAATTTTCGGGAGAAGAACTGATTGAGGAGGGGTACTATTTTGAGGGAGTAAGGCATGGCCGCTGGGTTAAATACGATGCCAAGTACACACTTATAGATAAATCTATTTGGAATAAAGGATTTCCTGCCGAATCCCAAATAGCATATTATGACTCTACTCATAAAAAGATTAAAGAGGTGGTGCCTATTATGTTCGGTGAAGTGGATGGTGAATTTCTTGAATTTTATGATGAAGGCCAATTAAAGGCTATTGGTAAATATGAAAATGGGAAAAGAGTAGGTAGATGGATAGAATATTACCAGTACCGCCGACAGAGAAAGGAAGAGGTACAGTATCCTAAAAATTCATGGGACGATGATTTTGAGCCTTTTGTAATTCGCGAATGGGACGATAAAGGGAAATTGACTTATGATTCCTCAAAAGATGCCCGGGTATCTGCTGAAATAGAAGAAGAAAATTAGAGTTTTTCTTTTTGACAATTTATATTTTATAAGTATGCCAAAAATGCTAACACACTACAAACAGAATATTTTTAAAAATAAGAAAATTGCCATCTCGTTTCTCTTGTTGCCAGCACTCATTTATTTACTAATTTTTGCTTGTATCTCTCTCAATATTAATTATGTAGCTTTTGATGATATTGTAATTTTGGGGATTATCCCTCAAATTAACGAAGCTTCTACCTGGTATGAAGGATGGAAGGCACTCATATCTTTATTCCCAGAACATAGGCTCGTTTTTTCCCGCGGAATTGTATTGCTCCTCTATACGCTATTTGGACATTTAAACCTTATTTGGCTCATGTCTATTGGAAATATATGCTGGATGTTATGCATCCTATTCTTTTTCCATGCCTTTAAAACACTACAATTGAAGCTTTGGTATTTTGTACCCATTGCTTGGCTTTGGTTTAATATACAGAGTAATGAAAATATTTTTTGGGGCGTAAGTTCACTATGTAACTTCGGTGTACTATTTTTCGTAATTGGTAGTATTTATATAACTGTTTTCAGGCCCGACCTCTTTGTAGTCTCCATTATTTTAGCTGTTTTTGCTACCTATACCTATGGAAATGGGATGCTTGTTTTCCCTGTACTCTTGTGTATACACTTGCTTCGCAGTTCCTATAGACGGCTTGGAGTTACGGCGCTGGTTTTCTTTGTTATCACTATTCTTTACTTTTCCGATTTCAAACCCATTACTCAAAATCTGGATTTAACAAATTGGGTACATGTCAGAGAAGGTTTTTTAGGCTTTTTTGCTTTTTTTGGATCAATTGTGACCTTGAAGTCTAGTGGTTTTTCGTATACTACTATGCTTATTTCGAGTGCTGTTGGAATTATCATTACCTTGCTTTACCTATTGATTAGCAGGTCAGAAATTGTTTCAAGCTTACAATCAGTTTTTAGAAAGAAAGTTGCTCTTAACAATGTTTTTCTTTTTTCGTTAGGTATATTTTTGTTTGTAATAATTACTGCACTCGCTCTTGTCTACAAACGAATACCGTCGGATGGCTTCGAGGGAATGTTTAAAGGGCGTTATAGCATGTATAGTACGCTTATTTTGGTTTCCCTATACTTCCTCTTTTTGCAAGCTAATATCCGATGGAAGTCTAAAATATTTCGAGTAGTGCTTCCTTTGTCAATCATCTTGAACGTGGTTATTACCCACCAAAATTTTGCGGTGGCAGTGGAAGGTAGGAGAACTGCGATAGCTCAGGAGTTTAATGCCAGATACAATCGAGACTGGCACGGTCTTCGGATGTTTGAAATGGAGCAAAGCCATTATGAAGAAATAAGGTCTTTTTACAACTCCGAAGACCCTTTGGCAGAAAATAAACAGCTATTTGAATCCTTCTCATCAGACTCTAATTTAGACAATACCCCTTTTCGCATTGACTCGATGCTAGTGGTTAATAATCAATTATTTATCCAAATGGATATTCAAGGTTTTGTGGTTCAAAAGGATTTTTCTGACGGAGTTTATCTAATATTAAAGTCGGATCAGCACCTCTATGCAGCGCCTTCGCATCAGAATCCTGTACCAATTAAGACCACCATTCGTCGATTGAAATATTTTTCTCCGAAGATGAGCGGAAATTTTCATGCCAGTACTGTGGAGCCTGGTGAATATGAATTTCAAATTTTAGCCCGGCTAAATGGAATTAATAAAATTTATAAAACTGCACGAAAGGTAATTCGGGACGACACAGGTTTAATATCTGTTGTGAATTAGGGTCAAAATTCTGGCGACTTCTTCTCTTACCTCTGATGAGGACTTGGTGAAATTATTATTCATAAAACTGAATACAAGTGTTTTTCCTTTTTTGGTAATCAAATAGCCGCTCAGACAGAAATTGTTACTAAAACTACCCGTTTTGGCATAAATAAAAGGCTGCTGACCTTTGAACATATTTCTTAAAGATCCAGAATGGCCTCCGGCTGGTAATATAGTATACAGTCGTTCTTCTGGAAGCTTCTTATAGATTTTCTGTAAAAGAGCCACTATCGTTCTAGGTGTAAATAAATTATAGCGGCTAAGCCCTGAACCATCTTTCCAAATAGGCTTATCCGGAAAGTCATTCATGTAAGTGTTTAAGGCATGCTCTATGGCCAAGTCGGTGTTGAGAGGCAGGTGGTTTTGAGAAGCATAAATAAGCATAAGCTGCTCCGCCAACATATTGTCACTCACCTGCATCATACGGGTATATAAGCTATCGGAAGGAATGCTATATACCGTTTGAAGCTCAATATTGATGGGTACATGTATTAATTTGATGTCTTTTTTCAAGGTATCAGCTAATAGCTGCACCGTGAGGGAGTCGTTCATATAGATGGGTACATCCTGAATGAGGCCAGCAGGAATAGCAAACGTAGGATGCCTGAAACGGTTGGCAAATTCCTCACGTACAATACCTGAAACAGCGGTATCCAAAACGAACTGATTTTTCCAAAAGGATGGTTTTACCAACAGCTTACCTTTGGAGTCGGCAGAAAAGCGGGCAATATTCCCATAAATAGGCAGGGGCGAACGTTCTGCTTGATAATAATCGTTATAGTCGGACCATGCCCAGCCGGATCCAAATCTTTTGCTCTCAAAGTTTACTGGTGTAAAAAATAGGGGTTCTTTTCTGGATTTTAGAAAATCATAAACACGGCTATGTGGCAAGTCTGGATGTAGCAGTGAGGGGTCCCCTGTTCCCCTAATAATTAGTAACTCTCCCCATTCTAGGTACTCCAAGCCAGGAATGGAGTCGCCTAATACATTAAGAGCTGCATACAAACTAAATAATTTGGTGTTGGAAGCGGGGTTAAAATATTTGTTGGACTGGTAACTTGCTATTTCTTTGGAGTCATTTAAATTACTAATGGAGAGTCCAGTATGTTGTTGGCTAAGGATGTTGGATTTTGAAATTTCCTTTTTTACTAAATGAGAGACCGAGCAACTGGAAGCCGTAATTAAAATCAAAAAGAAAAATAACGAGCGCATGTATTTAACTTATTAGAGTGAGTTCACAAATATAATATTTAAAACGGCTACTGGATTAAATGTATTGTCAAATTACAAGGGTACACCTACCAATTATAATCCAATAATACGTATTATGTTCTTTAATTTGCATTCCAAAGGAACAGAAGTAAAAATGAATAGTCCAGAGCAAATTCTCAAACAATATTGGAATTACGATTCCTTCAGGCCCGTACAAAAGGAAGCAGTGATGTCTATAATTAACGGGCTGGATACGCTCCTCCTTTTACCTACGGGTGGTGGAAAGTCGATATGTTTTCAGGTACCTGTCATGATGATGGAAGGCGTATGCATTGTTGTAACGCCGCTAATAGCACTTATGAAAGACCAAGTCGAGCAATTGAAAAAAAGAAATATTCCAGCTGCTGCTATCCATTCAGGTCAAAATAAGAACGAAATCGATATCATACTGGACAACTGTGTTCACGGGAATATTCGTTTTTTGTACGTTTCTCCAGAAAGGTTGCGCACGGAAATTATGATCGAACGCACCAAAAAAATGAAGGTATGTCTGCTTGCTGTGGATGAAGCACATTGTATTTCAGCATGGGGTTATGACTTTCGTCCTTCCTATTTATTGATCGCGGAATTCCGCGTGTTGATTCCAAAAGTACCTGTTATGGCACTTACTGCCACAGCCACGGAGGATGTAAGGGCAGATATCATACAAAAATTGGAAATGAAATCGGCTAGAGTTTTTAAACAATCTTTTGCGCGTGAAAACCTGAGCTATTCCACTTTTTTGGAAGAAAACAAAGAAAAAAAACTTTTACAAATTTTAAGAAAAGTACCAGGTACGGCCATTGTTTATGTAAAAACCCGTAAGCGTACCAAGGAAATTGCAGACTGGCTTTCGCGGCAAGGTATAGCTGCTACTAATTACCATGCAGGGTTGTCATTCAAAGACCGTGGAAACCGGCAGTCCGACTGGATCGGAAACAAAACCAGAGTGGTGGTAGCCACCAATGCTTTTGGGATGGGAATAGATAAAGCCGATGTTCGGTCAGTGATTCATTTCGATTTACCGGAAAGTTTGGAAGCTTATTACCAAGAAGCTGGCCGGGCAGGCCGCGACCGGCTGAAAGCCTATGCGGTAGCCCTTTTTAATCGGATAGACCTAGAAGAGCTAGTGGACGCGATTGAAAGGAAGTACCCTCCTTATGAGTTTATCAAACGGGTATACCAAGCGCTGGCAAATTATTTTAAAATTCCTGTTGGAAATGGTGAACTGTCTGTACATAATTTTGATATCCAGCACTTTTGTGGAACCTTTGGTTTGGCTTTGGGTGAAACTCATTTCGCTTTGAAACTTCTAGAAGAAGAAGGTTTTTTGCAATTAAGTGAAGCCTTTAATGATCTTTCTAAATTGATGTTTGCCGTTGATAATCGGCAGCTTTACGACTTTCAGATACGTTTTCCAGAGTACGATTCGTTTATAAAAATGTTACTCCGGATTTATGGCGGAGAAATTTTTACGGAGTATATAAGGATATCGGAGTCGGAACTGGGTCAATATTTTTATGCTACTCCCATAGAAATAGAAAACCGTTTGAAATTTTTACAACAAAGAAATATTGTGGAATATGAGCCCAAAAGAGACAAGCCGCAACTGACTTTTTTGACTGCTCGACATGATGCGACTACCTTACCACTTAATCATGTTGAAATTCAAAAACGGAAAGCGAGGGATTTCAGCAAGGCCAAGGCGGTAGTGAGCTATGCATCCAGTGAAAACCGTTGCCGGACGCTCATGCTTTTGGAGTATTTCAATGAGTTTGATGCCAGTGAATGTGGTGTATGTGACAATTGTTTGAAAAACAAAAAATTGAAGGAGGCTATTTCTTTAGAGTTAGCGGAGGATATTTTAAAAATCATTAGAACAGAAGCGCCAATTACTCCTAAAAGCCTGAGTGATAGGTTTGAACATTTAAAGGAAAAAGATTTTCTTAGGGCTTTAAAACGGTTGTTAGAAAATGAAAAGGTGATTTACGACCAAAATGGAAAACTAGTAATGCCTCACTAAAACCAACATATTTTGACGAGAAATAAGGTATTAACAGGATTGTTATTATGGCTTGGGGTGTCATGCCCTAGCTTGGCACAGCAAATATTTGGACTACAAAACAGTAACTATGGCGGCTTATACCGTGCGAGTTATAACCCGTCAGTTTTGGGCGGTAGCAAACAAAAATTTCAGCTCAATTTGGGCACTATTGGTAGTAGTATAGATCGACGTTATTTTGTTTTTATTGGTAAAAATTCGATAGTTTACCCACTTTTAGCTGCCCACTCTACCAAAGAACTTTATGGCCGGTCGAGGACAATGGGTTCTTTGATTGATAATGACCCTGTTTATCTAGTAAGTGAGATTCGGTGGCCCTCGGCGATGATATCGCTCGGAAAGTACCATGGAATAGCATTTCAAATCAGGTCGAGGGGGTTTGTGCAAGGCAGCAATATTCTGGATCCTATAAAG
>CAXBLH010000299.1:0-7051 GCA_963976315.1 uncultured Dyadobacter sp. | reverse complement strand
CTTCAAAACCACCAGCTGTTGTACCACCATTTGAAAGTGCTAAAGGAACACTAAAAATAAGACCATCTGTTTTTCTGTTATAATATTCGATACTACCAGAAAGTCGGCCTTTAAGGGCATTAAAATCAACACCTATGTCAAAGTTTTTGGAAGTCTCCCAAGTAAGTTGATTGTTAGCTATGGAAGCTTGTGTAAATCCCGGTTCCGCATCGTTGTTTCTACCCAAGGTGTAAAGCGCTTGATATGGATAATAGCCTAGGCCTGCATCATTACCAATAACACCATAGGAAGTACGCAATTTAAGGAGCTCGATCCATGGAACATTGAAAAAGCTTTCGCGTTCAATATTATAACCAGCACCTACCGACCAGAAGTTGGCCCAACGTACATCTTTCGCGAAACGGGAGTTACCATCTCTTCTTAAAGAAGCACTTAAAATATACTTTTTGTCAAAGTCATAATTCGCTCTTGAGAAGAAACTTTCAATGGAATGATTGTCCTCGTAAGAGGAAAGTGTCAAGACAGTGGCAAAGTTTGGTAATTCAGTAACACCGTCTACTATGATACCAGATCTACCGCCCGACAACTCATTGTATTTATAGGCATAATTCTCATGTCCACCCAATACATTTACATGGTGCTTTCCAAAGTCCTTGTCATATTCTAATATTTGGTTCCAAGTGTAACTAGTGGTGCGGTACAAATAGTGGTAAGCACGTCCTGCTGGTGCTCCATCACCAATTATTGGGCTGTCGAAACGACGGTAATGCGTATCCTGTAGGTCAAAACTTAGATTAGTTGTTGCTTTTAAAGAAGGCAAGATAGAAACTGTGGCAAAGGTACGGGCACCCACATTTGCGCGAACTTGGTATCTATTGTTCAATTCATTTTCCCAGATCGTATGACGACCACTTGAGTAGGGTCTGCTATCTCCCTGATCGTAAATTTTGTTACCATCCGCATCCAATACATAAGCACCAGAGGTGGCATCATGCTGATAAACAGGGTAAATTGGGGCAATATATCTGGATATATAGAATGGGTTAATAAAGCTTGTGTTGCTATCTTCGGCGCCATCAAGATTTGAGATACCGTAAGCTCCGTTGATATTTAAGCCTGTTTTAAGCCATTTGGTTACTTGTGAGTTTACATTCACACGACCTGTAAAACGTTTGAAATCTGATTTTAATAAATATCCTTTTTCAGAAGTGTAACCCAAGGAAACGAAGTAGTCGGATTTTTCAGTACCACCATCATAAGACAATAAATAGTTTTGTCTGCTTTTACCTCCACGTTGCAATGCTTTTGCCCAGTTAAGGTCATCAGCATATAATAAATTGGCATTTGGATTGATTTGACCATTAATGTCAACTATTTGGTTACCGGCAACATTAAAAGGGTTGTATACCAATAAACTAGAAATTCCAGAATAGTTTTTACCATTATAGCTCGAAGTAAGGCCAGAAGCGATGCTATTAGCAACATCTAAAGGAATAGCTGTAGCACCATAATGTAAGTTGTTACGGTACGATTCCCACATTAATGGGTAGTATTGTTGTGCGTTAACTGTTTCATATTCAGGTAAACCTCTTGTAATGGATCCACCAGAAGCGCTAATACTGAAATTACTTCTGCCGCTTTTTCCTTTTTTGGTGGTAATCATAATTACCCCGTTAGCACCACGCGATCCGTAAATAGCAGTGGTTGATGCATCTTTTAATACAGAAATGGATTCGATATCGTCTGGGTTAATACTTGAGATACTCCCATTGTAAGGTACTCCATCAACTACATATAACGCAGAGTTTGAAGCTGAAAGCGAACCGTATCCTCTTATACGTATGGTAGGAGAGGAGCCTGGAGCACCGCCAGCCATGGTAGTTTGTACCCCTGGGGCCGCACCTACTAGTGCATTTAAGGCATTAGACATGGGTCTTTTTTCGATGTCAAGCGCTCCAATTTGAGCTTGAGATCCAGTAAATGTAGCTTTGTTGACGGTACCGTAACCGACCACCAATACTTCATTCATCATTTTAACATCTTGTGACATTTGGATATTGACTACATTGCGTTTGTCAATATTTACCTCCATGGTGGAGAATCCGATGAAGCTTACGATGAGTGTGTTCTGATCAGAGGCCAAATCAATAGAATACTTACCATTGGCATCTGTTGCAGTTCCGTTATTACTGCCTTTAACCAAGATACTTACTCCTGGTAACGGTGAGCCATCGTCGGAGGCAGTGATTGTGCCTCGTACCGTACTCTGAGCCAAAATTATTCCTGTGCTTACTACAAGCAAGAAAATAGTTTGTAGAATTTTTGACATAAAAAAGTTAGGTGAAAAAATTAATAATTGTTGTACTAATAATTATTCCCGAAAGGTAATATTTTCTTTTTTATTCTTTGCGAATATTGTGTCGTTATTTGCAAATATATGGGGTATAATTCTGTATTTGGTGGGTGTAGTCATAATTTTCATTGGAAATGTATCAGAAACGCCAATTTAACTTTTGTAGGAATAGGGGTGGCGAAGTAAAATCAGAATATGTTTTATCCGAACATAAATTCTGCTAGATCTAGTTTTAAGAACGCCTCCTAAGTTTTGTGGTCATTTTAGGAATAAGCCTTGTAGTCGTAATGGGTAAGGTATACTGCTAAAATAGTTAGATTAGTTACTGATATATCTGTCGGGTAATGGAGGCTTACGGCAGGGGCTCCCTTTTTTTGTCAGGATGACGGCTGTGCTAAGCATTTCGAAATTAGCGGTTAAATGAATTTACAGGTGATCACGCATTGATTTGGAATTATAGTTTAATGAATGCCTATTCCTAGATATGCTTTCTCCTATTAATAAGGGCTAGTAGGTCTTTTTTTTCCATCTCCGAGAAGGAATGATTTTAATTTTTCCAATGAGTCCGCTTCCTCCTACTGCGTATCCCGTGTTACCTGCAAAACTTACAGCATGAAAGGCCTCTGTACCAAGGGCTATCCATGACGAACCATGGTTCAGCGAAAAACTGCTCCCTGAGGGCCCAACAGCTACGAGGGCCTTATTGTCGGAACGGATTTGGGTACTACCATTCCAAGTCTTATTCGTTTTATGATAAACCTGTACACATTCTTTTAAACCAGCTGGTTTGGTAGCAGACTGTAATTGCCAACTTTCTCCACCATCTATGGTTGTCAAAACATTTTTACCTTCCTGAGAAGTAGCTTTGTAGTCTCCTCCCACTGCGATACCATTGTTTTTAGACCAAAAATGTAGGCCGAAAATACCACTGGTTGCATTTGCTTCCAAGGGGGTTTCTTGATGAGTCCAAGTTTTGCCATAATCCATGGTTTTGATAATTCTCGCAAATTTTGCTCCACCTGTACCGATATAGGCTTCCCCTTTGCCATTTGCGACTAAGGAAGTTCCGCTTGCGGCAAAGCTCGCTTCGTTGGGTAGGGCGAGGGGTCTATCGTTTACAGGTAGTTCTTGCCAAGTTTTACCGCCATCCATCGTTTTAAGAACAAAGAAGCGCCCCTCAATTGGATCACCTTGGCAAATCCCTGTATTTTTATCCCAAAAGGCCATTCCATCAAGAAAAACCCCAACTTGGGAAGTTTCATACACGATGTTCCAATGCTCTCCACCGTCCTCTGTACGGAAAATTTTGGCTTTACCATCCTGTGAAAGTCCCGCACTCATGGCCAATGCATTTTGCTTGTCAAAAACATGAATATCCCGAAAATCTAAAGAATCGGCATGGGGAACACGGTAGGTTATCCAGGTTTTACCGCCATTTTGAGTTTTTAGAATAGTGCCGTTAGAGCCTCCAATCCAACATATAGTAGGGCTGATTGCTTGTACAGCCCGCATATTGGATTTTGTGCCGACATCTATTATCTGCCACTGTGCCTGTACTTTATAGGAAGTGTGTACACTCAAAAGTAATATAACGTATATAGAAAATTGATTTAAATAGCGTTTTTTTGGCACGGTTTTTGTATATTTAGCTTAGTAAGTATTTCATCACACAAAATAAGGAATTCGCATGAATAAGAACGAGAAATTTTTGATTGGTACAGTAGGAGCATTGTTAGCAGGTATTGCCATTGGCGTTTTAGTGGCACCCAAAGAAGGTAAGCATACACGCAAACTTATCAAAAATAAGGCAAATGATCTTGGAGGAATAACAAAAGACAAATATTCAAAAAGCATAGATGAATTATCTGCATTGGCTGAAAAACTTAAAGAAGGATTTGTTAAAAATTTGGAAAGCGCAAAAGGAAAGGCCACCTCAGTTGCAGAAAACGTAGGTGATAAGGTAAAAGGAGTAGTTAATAATAATGCTTGATTGCTTTAACCAAGATTTATAAAAAAGGCCCGGCATCCTATGATGTCGGGCCTTTTTTGTAAATTATATGCACTAAAACTGTAAATTAATCGATTATTTTTTACAAGAATCGATCACACTTTGGTTATTGATTACATAGGCCATATCGCCACTTTCTTTTGCGAGGGTCAGTCCTTTTTCAGCAGCTTTTACGGCCTCATCACACTTTCCTACAGTAGCAGCAGCACGAGCAAATACAAAATAGGACCAATATTTAGGATTCATCTCCGCGGCCTTTTTGCTGTATTCGTATGTTTTATCTTTGCTTTTTCCGGTTTCATAGTAGTAGTTAGCAATCGACAAATAGTCATTTGCTGAGACCTCGCTTTTCGCCAAAGTGGCATCGATCTGAGTCATAATCTGCTTCTCAGGATTTTGGCTTATCTCAAAACTGGTCTTGAAATTTTCCCACGCAATAGTTAACGTCGCCGATGTAGGAGTGAATGTTGTAAAACCGATGGTTAAATGTTCCGTTTTTTCTTTGGTTTTAACGGGCTTTACTTTGAATCTCAACACATCCTTTTCTTTTTGGTAAGTATAGGCTCCCCACTGCTTTGAATCTTGATTCAGAATAATGGTCCATTCTTCTTCACCAGGAATACTCAAAAGTCCATATATTCCCGCTGGTACGCTAGTTCCCATAAAAGACATCTCTTCTGAAATTTCAATGGTGGTAACCGCATTGGCTCCTGTACGCCAAACATCACCAAAAGGCAATTGCTTACCAAACATTTGCCGCCCCTTTAAAGAAGGTCTCGAATAATTGATAGTCGCTGTGCCTAACCCAATGGCCTGAGAAATCGAAGCAGTAGGACTAGCCTGTGGCGTTTGAATCTGTGCCTGCAGGGAGTGGATGGTCAATAAAATTAAACTAAAAGTGGTCAGTAAACCGATACAAGTTTTTTTCATAGGGATTGGTTTTAAAACGAAATAAAAAAATAAAATATTAGCCAATAACTCGGCCAAGGTCTTTTGCTGCTGCCATACTGATTCCCTTATAAAACATGTATTCATTCATGATTTCAATCTCTTCTTGATCCGACTTACAACTCATCAGGCGAACAGTACAGGTCTTCATTTTTTCTTCAATAAAAGCCTTTTTTAATCTTAGTATATTTATAAAAGCAGTTTTATCAAGCACATCGGTTTCAAAGGGGACAAAGATTTCGAACTTATCCTTCCATAATTCACTAAGTTCATATTTTTCGGTAACCCATCCAATGGCTAAATCTTTGATTTTGGTATCCCTGTGTTTTATGAAATATTCTGTTTCTAGCCGTTGATTTTGCTGATTGCTTTCCCGAAAG
This sequence comes from uncultured Dyadobacter sp., assembly GCA_963976315.1. Classification (GTDB taxonomy): domain Bacteria; phylum Bacteroidota; class Bacteroidia; order Cytophagales; family Spirosomataceae; genus Dyadobacter. Next base: position 1,362 of record CAXBLH010000299.1, on the reverse strand, counting down.
AGCAGAAGGAGATGTTGCAGAATAGGGTCTTTGAAGTCTATTCCCTCGATTTCGCCCAACACGTAATTACAAACGGATATACCTGGTTCCAGTTCCTGACAACCATGAAGGACTAATAATCGAATAAAAGCCTCTTCCTGATAATACATTACCGTGTGCTGCCATGCATTATCTTCTTCGGCAGGTTCAAAAAGATTAGCAGGAGGTTCGGCCATGGAATTTCCACCATCAGCTCCCGCCTGCATGGCGTGAATGGTATCTCTGAAAGAGGAGTCGTTAGACGTTTTAGAACGTTCTGCCGATTTTTGATTTTGAAGCTTACGTACTATTTTATTACCCTCCGTAATCAGCATTTGCTCATCTACTTTCATCATTTCGGAAGTACGATGAAAGAATACCTGACGTTTAATGGCATCGGGTATTTTTACAATACTGTTAACTACTTCTCCAATAACTTCGGCTAATTTGAAGGGATCGTTACCGGCATCCTGTAATAAGGTTTGAGTTTTGAAGCTTATAAAATCTTGGGCAGATTTTTTGATATAGCTTTTAAATGCTTCCGCACCCACCTTTCGAAGGTAGCTGTCGGGGTCATCACCATCAGGGAAGAGTACTATATTTACATTAAGCCCCTCCTCCAGCACCAGGTCCAGCCCACGCAATGCTGCCTTTACACCCGCAATATCACCATCGTAAAGAATCGTGATATTATGGGTGAATCTTGCAATCAGCTTTATCTGCTCCGTGGTGAGTGCAGTTCCCGAGGAGGCTACCACGTTCTCGATTCCGGCTTGGTGTAAAGAAAGTACATCTGTATATCCTTCCACCAAATAGCAATATTCAAGTTGACGAATTGCATTTTTGGCTTGATAAATACCATAAATTACGTCCCCTTTGTGATAAACTGCCGTTTCTGGGGAATTAAGATACTTAGGCTGCGATTTTTCGACTTTAAGAATACGGGCTCCAAAAGCAATTACTTTACCCGCAACACTATGAATTGGAAAAATGACCCGGCCCCTGAATCGGTCATAACCGGCTGTTTTACTACCTTCTTTTTGAATAAGTAGGCCAGCTTTTTCTATTATTTCGGGAGAATAACCCTTTTTCAGTGCCTCCTTCGTAAATCCATCCCATTGGTCTAGGCTGTAACCCAGCTCAAACCGTTGAAGGATCTGATTATTAAAGCCACGTTCTTTGAAATAGCTCAAACCAATCGATTGTCCCTCTTCCGAGTTTGTAAGCTGGTTTTGAAAATAGTTTTTTGCAAAATTAAGAATGATGTATAGACTATCCCGTTCGTTTTGGCGGGCAGCTTCTTCATCAGTAACTTGTTCCTCTTCTATTTCAATTTGGTATTTA
>CAXBLH010000298.1:0-7067 GCA_963976315.1 uncultured Dyadobacter sp. | reverse complement strand
GACGGCGGACCGTTTGGGATGAGGTGTTTTGCAGAATTAAATTTGGAGTTAATTTTTTTGAGACAGCCTCATTTTTATTTAAAGCTATTGGACTATTGAAATGGTTTTTAAACATATCCTATACTTATTTAGCTTGTATTCATATTTTTAGTTTCAATAAATTGATATCAAATACCAAATGAATAAATTGTACCTTCTTCTTACTTTACTTTTAATTTCGACTGAAGTTTTTCCTCAAAATGCAATCGAATGGGACGGGGTATATGAAATAAAATTATCTGACTTCCAGTCTGATGCTACTAAAATTGGCCAAACCAATTTATATAGTGTCCAACCTTCGATTGGAATAGGGTTTTCATTTAATATGACAAATGCTGAATTTCTTTTTACCAAAAACTTCAATTCCAAAGTTGAAAATTCCTTTAAAAGAAGTGCTTCCTATATAATTGCTCCTGATTCCATAATTGCGGAGGATGTAGTTTCTTTTGGAAGATTTGAGTTCGACTTGTCTGAATTGTATGCTAGGAAATTTAGACAACAACTATTTGAAAATAAAGGGGTTTTATCGAGTGTGAATTTCTTCCAACCTATTTTTGATAAAGTTAACGACGAATTTGCCAAACGTGTAAGTGACGCTGCAAGCCTAACGGATTTAGGAAGAAATAGGAATAGATTATCTGATTTACATGCTCAGGTAAAATCGGAGATAAATGAATTGTCGGAATTTTGCCAATCATGTAAACGCCCAAACCGGAAAAAGTAAGAATGTTGTTTCTTGAATTATGTAAAAAAGTAGGATAATATTTAAACCTTATCAACTAAAGACAACTTTCTAGTAGTTTACGTATTATATTTCAAAGTTTAACGGAATCAAATTTTGAGGCTTCTATCTGAAATATACGGTACAATTGGGTAAATATAAGTATCCATTTCAACATGCAAATCAGTAGGTGAAGAACCCACAAAATCTGTTTTTTTGCCTTTTATTTTGATTTCTTTCCCTGCATTTATTTCAACCATTGCCCAAATGGCATCACGGTAGGGTACTGTATTCTTAATGTTGGGATGTGCCTTATCCACTTCCTTAGAATATCTGATTTCCTGGTATTGTTCTCCAAGCCATTGGTAGGATGCACTATTGATTTGCACATAGTGGATTCCGTTGATTTGATTATGATAGTCTTGATGGTGATGTCCACTAATGACCATCAATACCTTGGACTTACCCGATTTATTTTTCGCTTGTTCCAGTGCATACCGTATTATAGTCCCGTTTTCTAATCCTCCCGCATCGTTGTCCATTCCTTGATGGCAGAATACTACTGATGGTAAATCTGTGTTTTTTAAATCATTTCGAAGCCAATTTAGCTGGGTAGGTGAAATATACCTAGCATATCCACCTGGTCGTGATTTGCTTTCATTGTGTTCGTTTCCGTCAAGTACAATAAAATGAAAGCCCGACTGATCGAAAGAGTAATATTTGTCTTTTGCATTCCAAAAGGCCACGGTTTGTTCCCGGGTATATCCACCATCGGTATCATGATTTCCAAGTACATGGTATTTTGGTCCCTCAAATTTGTTCCAGATATCTAATAGGGGTTTGTTTTCCTTTTTTGGTATACAAAAATCGCCGACCTGTATGATGAAGTCAGGCTTGTCTTGCTTCATAGCATCAATAAATGTAGTAAGCCGCTGCGGAGCGTCGTGCATAATGTCATGATGCAAATCGGTAATTATCCCAATTTTAATACTTGATGCTTTTACCTCAAGAGGAGAAAGATCATTGAGTAGTATTGCTCCACCCGTTAATCCAGATTTGATTAGGAACTGTTTTCTGTTCATACTAAGGTTAACTATGTTAATAAATGCTACACTTTTGAGTTATAAATTTAGTAATATTGAATTGATTTTCGCCTATCGATTTTTCAAAAATGTTGTTCAACAGTTTTAATTAGTTGTTTCAACATCATAACATACGTGCCACTTTTGACAAAGAAGAGCGCTATACCGTTAATCAAATGGACATGAAATTATATAATTCAAAAATTCGCGGTTTTGGTCGGTTAGGGATACTATTTGAATTTTAAAGTTTGATTCAATTTGTATTATTGAAACGTTTACTATTTACTTTTTAACCTGGTACAAGCCTCTACGGTAACTTTTTAAGGTTCTAATTTTTAGCTGACCTGATACGACTTCCACTATTTTATAGTCTTTAAATGTATTTTCTTTATCCAAAAAGCCAACAATACAAGAAAAGTCTGTGGGTCCTTTTTTTAGTTCAATGGTAGGATAAATACCAAAATTGGGTATCGTTAACGTGTCGGTTACATCAAGAGCTTTGTATTGGATTTTCAAAAGGTATGTGAAAGTTTGATCCGTTTCGTGTGCGTTTACAGCAAATTTCCAGTCGTTCAGAGGATCGGGTACCTTTTCACTATAACTGGCGACAGCCTGTTTTGTGACTTCACTTCGTGTTTCTGGGATGGTATCATTTGCAATAACAGTTTCAGAATTATTTCCGTTGTTGTTTTCTTGTTTGCTGTTTTGATTACAGGCTAGTAAGGTAGCCAAAATACCGACAATCCATAATTGTGATTTCATGATGCTAATTTTTTAAACTTGCTATTTCTTTATGGTTTTTAAAATATTCTTCCTTGACGATAGTAGCCGTTTTGTGATCCCCGGAATGGTGCCAGCCTGGGGGCATAAATACATATTTGATTTTGTTTACAATCCCCGGCGCATGATATACATCTTTTGCCAAACATACAATTTCACCAAAATATGAATCCAGAAAATTATCTTTTTTCATGGGTCTGGTAATACCGTATTCTACTGCAACCTCTTTGCGCTCATTTTGAAACGTACCGAAAGCTTTATCCCAGATATTCAAAAGATTGCAAAAATTGGTGTCCATGTATAAAGGGTTTCGGGCATGGTGTACGCGGTGGTGTGAGGGAGTGAGTATAATTTTGTTCAAAAAACCCATTCGTCCATCTTTTATAATATTCTCCCCGACATGGATAAACGCCCCCCAAGTCCCGTCAATAAACATGATTAAGAATAAAAGCGGTGGGTTTACACCTAAAAGGATACAAATACTGGTTCTGATAATATCTGCATAAGGGGCTTCCAAAAAGAAATGGGCATATGTTACAGAGAGGTTCATATATTCTGGTGCGTGGTGGGTGGAATGTAAACACCAGAATAAACGTACTTTATGACCATAGTAATGGTATATAAAGTGCGAAAACTCCCAAATGATATAGCCATAAAAAAGCCAATACCAAGTTAGTTCCGTTTGGAAAATGGCATAAGGTTCCAATAAGCCGATCGCCAAGGCTACCATCGCAATGGATAGAAATCTGGATATGAACCGATTGATCACATAAGTGAAGAATGTTACCTTATAACTTGAAAACGTAAACCGGCGATAAAAGACACTCCGTATGATCTCCAAAATAAGTAAAACAGGTATAAATGGCCGCATGGCTGTTTGGAAACCCTTTAACGTTAAAAGAGCTTGGTAGTCTCCCTTTATAATAATTTCAATGAGTCCCTCAAAACTGAAAAATCCGATTATTTCGTTATATAAGGTTTGTAAAAATTCCATTTTTTTGAAGCGTTTACCTTTTAATTCAATTCCAATATAATGTTTCCTGTTGGTTTGAAGTCATTTTAAGCAAAATGTGTTACTTTACCATTTGAAATTATGGACAGACTTATCAAAATTAACAATACTTCCAGATGAATAAAGGGTTACTACTTATTTTGCTACTTACGGTATGTTCCAACTTTTCCAATGCCCAGAAAAATAAGGATAAGCAAGAGTCATCTGTGGATGCGGTGCAACGTGTAAATAAGCCAACCAATAGAACGCTACAATTCGATTCTCAGTTTGTGACTAAAGCGGAGGCTATAATAAAAGGCGCAAAAATCCCCTATCAGGTTACTAATGGTAGCTTGCCAGTATGGGATGATGAGGGCGAAGTAGTAGCTGGTGTGTTTTTTAATTATTTCGAAAGAACGGACATTTCCGATCAAACGAAAAGACCGATTGTTTTCTCCTTTAATGGCGGGCCAGGGACTGCGGCAGTTTGGATGATGATTGGGTATACTGGTCCAAGAATATTGAATATTGACGAGGAAGGATATCCTGTGCAGCCGTACGGCATGAAAGACAATCCCCATTCCCTATTGGATGTGGCTGATATCGTTTACATTGATCCGGTAAATACGGGATTTTCTCGGGCAGTAAATAAAGAAGTGCCCGGAAAAATGTTCTTTAGTGTTAATGCCGATATCAAATACTTGGCGGAATGGATCGAGACTTTTTTGAACCGATACAACCGTTGGGCATCCCCCAAATATCTTATTGGTGAAAGTTACGGTACGGCGCGCGTTTCCGGCCTTGCGTTGGCATTACAGCAAAATCATTGGATTTATTTGAATGGAGTAATATTGGTTTCACCCACCGACCTAGGCATTGAAAGAAGCGGGCCTGTGGAAGCGGCTCTAAAATTACCTTACTTAGCAGCCACTGCCTGGTACCACAAGAAACTATCTCCAGAGTTACAGCAAAAGGATTTATTGGAAATATTACCAGAAATAGAAAAATTCACAATTGAGGAATATATCCCTGCGATTGCTATGGGGGGCGCTTTGCCAGAAAACAATCGTAAAGTCATCTTGTCTAAAATTGCCAAATATTCAGGAATTTCAGCAAAAGCGATAGACCAGCAGAATTTGGATATTCCTGTAAATTTCTTTTGGAAAGAATTATTGAGGGAAGAAGGGTTTACCGTGGGAAGATTGGATTCACGCTATAAAGGGATTGATACCAAAAGTGCAGGTGAACGGCCCGATTATAACGCCGAACTGACCTCCTGGCTACATGCGTTCACTCCGGCTATCAATATTTATTTAAGGCAAGAACTGAAATACAAAACAGACCTGAGGTATTATATGTTTGGACCCGTACATCCGTGGGATCGCACCGGCAATAAAACAGGAGAGAACCTTCGTGATGCCATGTACCAAAACCCGTATTTACATGTTTTGGTACAATCAGGCTACTATGATGGGGCCTGTGATTATTTTAATGCAAAATACAACTTATGGCAAATGGATGCTGGCCGAAAACTGGCCGACAGGATGAGCTGGGTGGGCTACAGAAGTGGGCACATGATGTATTTGAGAAAACCAGATATTAAAACTAGTAATGAGGATATTCGTAAGTTTATTCAAAAATCGACCGTTAAACAAAACCAACCGGCAAAATATTAATACATGGCTCTGAATTATATTTTCGTTGGTTTTTTTGTGATCGCTTTTGGGATTGCCTTATTGAAATTTATCCTGACTGGCGATGTGGTTACCTTTAAAGCAATTGTTGAAGGCATGCTTGACATGTCCAAAATTGCCGTAATGGATATTGCTTTGCCTCTTACAGGGGTAATGACTTTCTTTTTGGGGATTTTGAATGTCGGTGAAAAGGCGGGGATGATCAATGTACTTGCTCGCTTTATAGGGCCGTTTTTTAATAAACTTTTCCCCGAAGTACCTGCAGACCACCCGGCCAATGGTCAAATGATTATGAATTTTTCGGCCAATATGCTAGGGCTGGATAATGCCGCTACGCCGTTTGGACTGAAAGCCATGCAAAGTTTGCAAGAGCTGAATCCGCAAAAAGATACGGCCTCCAATGCGCAAATTATGTTTTTGGTTTTGCATACTTCTGGACTGCAAATTATTCCACTTACGATTATCGCCCAGCGGGCCATATTAGGTGCTACCAGTCCCTCCGATATTTTTATTCCATGTGTGGTGGGTACCTACATCACTACTGTTACGAGTATGTTGATCACGGCCTATTGGCAGAAAATCAACTTATGGAATCGAACCGTTGTATTGGGATTAGGAAGTGTTACCGCATTTATCGCAATTGCGCTCTGGCTTTTATCAGGTTTGCCAAAGGAGCAAATTGAAACTATTTCAATTTTTACTGGCAATTCGATTTTGTTATTAGTGGTGTCCGGATTTTTAGTAGGTGGGATGTATAAGAAAATCAATGTCTTCGAAGCTTTTATCGACGGTGCCAAGGGAGGGTTTAATGTAACGGTCACGGTGATCCCTTATTTGGTAGGTTTGCTGGTGGCTATAAGTGCTTTCCGGAATTGTGGAGCAATGGACTATCTCATTGATGGTCTTAAATATGTTATTTCAATAACGGGAGTCAATACCGACTTTACGGATGCCTTACCCGTAGCGCTGATGAAACCCCTCAGTGGTAGTGGAGCTCGGGCTCTTATGATTGACGCCATGAAAGAATTTGGCCCTGACTCCTTTGTGGGTCGCTTGGTTTGTATTTTTCAAGGGTCGGCAGATACTACCTTATATATCGTTGCGCTCTATTTTGGGTCAGTGGGAATCAAAAATACCCGGTATGCTATTGTAGCAGGTTTGATCGCTGATTTCATAGGAGTCCTTGCGGGGATCTGGCTGGGATATTTGTTCTTTCATTAAAAAAACACTCAGAATAATTCCTTTTACCTACATATTCAACCGTCCGTAAAAAATGGATAGCTCCTTTTTATTGCAACTGTTAATATTGATGCTATAACATTTTGAAAACTATGTATAATTCGTTACTAAAATCATTACTATACACAACACTCCTCGTGGGAGTCATGCTGGTATCGCCTTCATTTGCACAAAAGGATGTGGATCAGCCTGCCAATACTTATTCGCTCGAAGATTGTATTCGTATTGCTTTGGAAACAAATCCACAAGTTAAAATTTCAGCTCTTACCGTACGCTCCAATGACAATATTTTGCAGCAGTCGAAATGGCAACGCTGGCCAAGTTTGAGCTTTAGTGCTGGCCAAGGTTTTAGCTCAGGTCGGAATATTGACCCCTATACCAACGTATACGTTCAGCGGAATGTAAATTCGAATAATTTTCAACTGGGATCTTCGGTGGTACTTTACAATGGGTCTCAATTAAAGAACTCTGTGAAACGGAATGGTATTAACCTTCAGGCAAGCCAGGCTGACTTGGAAACT
>CAXBLH010000297.1:0-7086 GCA_963976315.1 uncultured Dyadobacter sp. | reverse complement strand
TGCCAATTTAATTGCCGTTTTTACAGCATTGCTACCTTGTTCTTCTGCATTTTGAAAAACGGTCGCATCTAAGGTACCTTTCTTTACTGCTTGTAAGGCATCTGGAATGGCATCAATACTCACCACTATGACTTTGTCCTTAATACCCGCAGCCTGTAATGCCTTCACAGCACCCATACCCATCTCGTCATTATGCGCAAAAATGGCTCCTATTTGATTACCGTATGACTGTATCCAGTTTTCGGTAAGTGACATACCCTTAGCTCGATCCCATTCTCCTGTTTGCTCCGCTAATAATTTTAGTTCGGGAAAGGATTTCAATATTTCTTTGGCACCCTGGTCGCGCTTAATTTGGGCAGCCTGACCCATATAGCCATGCATAATCAAAACGTTTCCCTTACCATTTAGCTTTTCAGCTATAAATTTCATGGCAATGCGTCCCGCTTCTACATCGTCGGAACCTACGAAGGCGTCTGGTAATACTGCTGTTTCCGAATTGACATTAATAATAGGAATATGAGCATCCATCGCTAGCTTAACCGCCGGGGAACTCGCCTCCACTTCGCATGGATTCATAATGATGGCACTTACGCCTTGTGCGATAAAACTCTCTACTTGTTCCACCTGTTTTAAAGCAGACCTTTCTGCATCTACCACTATCAGGTTCACACCAAGCTCATCAGCAGACTTTTCCATGGCATCGGTTACGTTCACCACAAATTCATTCTGCATACTTAGCATAGTCGCTCCGATGGTAATCTTATCATCCGATTCGGAACCACCTGAATTACCACATGAAAAACAAAATATAGCGAGTGAGAATAAGGATATATAGCGAAATAGTTTCATGTATTAAAATTGATTTAAAAGGATATTAGGTAACAAATGGTTGACAGACTCCTGCCGTCATCTCATAAAGGTGATTGACCTAGATTTCTATCTGCCCAGATTGAAATTAGCGCGGTTATAACCTACTAAATGCCTATTTTTTTAGCTAAATCCCAGTATTCGTCCATTTCAGTTAAGGTCATATCCGTCAAAATTTTACCATCCTTTTTGGAAGCTTCTTCCATAAACTGAAACCGTTTAATAAATTTCTTATTGGTTCTTTCTAAGGCAGTTTCGGGATTAATATCAACGAAGCGGGAATAATTGACCAACGAAAAAAGCAGGTCACCAAATTCACCTTCCGCCTCTGAGTGGCTGAAATCTTCTTGATTTTCAATATTGTAATGAGCCCTAAACTCATTCATTTCTTCTTGTACCTTCTCCCAAACCTGGTGTTTCTCGTCCCAGTCAAATCCTGCACCGCGCGCCTTTTCTTGAATTCGCATGGCTTTTACAAGTGCAGGCAATGAGCCTGGTACGCCCGACAATACCGATTTGTTACCTTCTTTTAATTTTAACTTCTCCCAGTTCTGCTTAACGGCAGCTTCATCTTCTGCAATGGTATCCCCATAGATATGTGGATGTCTTGAAATTAGCTTTTCCGAAATACTAGTTAACACGTCCGCAATATCAAATTGTAATTGCCCTTCTGGCTTTTCTTCCGATCCAATTTTGGCATAAAAAACAATATGCAGTAAAATATCACCAAGCTCTTTTTTTATTTCTAGCTGGTCATTCTCCAAAATAGCATCCGACAATTCGTACGTTTCCTCAATTGTCAAATGCCTTAGCGACTCCATGGTTTGTTTTTTATCCCAAGGGCATTTTTCACGGAGGTCGTCCATAATAGTCAGTAACCTATCAAAAGCCATAAGTTGTTTCTGACGTTGTAAAGTCAAATTTTGAAATTCGTTGGTCATCAAATTTTTATTCATATTTATTAAAATCAACCTAAAAAAGCAGGAATTTTTAGGCTTGTTTGAATTAAATTACTAGCACATTTGGCAATGATTTTACCCGCTTGATCCTTAATATGGCCTTCTACGTGCACGACATTTTTACCCGCTCTTATAATCCAAGCTTCCGCAATGACCGTTTCACCTAGCTTAGCAAAATGCAGGTAATCACAATTTAAGTTAATAGAGGTATAGGCAAACTCTCTTCCCAAAGCAAGAACAGAAATTCCACAAACTTCATCTAATATGGTAGCTGCAATGCCACCGTGCATTATCCCCATCGGGTTGGTCATTTCAGTCCTCACGGTAAATTCAACGGCAACACCTTTTAAACTTACTCGTAACAGTGTTCCCTTTAACCATTTCCCTACTGGCGAGAAACTTCCAGAAGAATTCTTACCGATAAATTGTTCAAAGTAAGCTAGTCGATCATTTACCGAACGAACATTTTCATTTTCTTGCATAGAGATATTACTTTTTTCGAATGATTTCAAAGTTGAAGTTTGATGAAAAATAGTAATTATCATAGATATTCATATGATAATGTGTCTAATTTATGGATTTAATTGCTACGTATTAAAGGTAATCACTACCTTTGCCGAAGTTTTCGCAAGATATTTAAGAATTTCAAAATATGAATTTTACGTTATCTCAGATTCCGGAAAGAGCTCAAAAACCACGAGAAAGAGGGCTTACAATGGTCATGGACAAAGGTCTCAGCGTCCGTCAGGTAGAAGATATGATTTCTACATCCGAACCCTATATCGATATTGTAAAACTGGGCTGGGCTACCTCTTTTGTAAGTCCACACCTTAATGAAAAGCTTGCTGTATACAAAGAGGCAAACATTCCGGTCTACTTTGGAGGTACCTTGTTTGAAGCTTTCCTAGTTCGAGGTCAGTTTGACGACTACCGAAAACTATTAGATAAATACGATCTTAAATTTGCTGAAGTTTCGGATGGCTCTATTGAAATAGATCAAGACCTTAAATGTGAATATATCCATACACTAGCCAAGCAGGTAACGGTATTATCTGAGGTAGGTTCTAAGGATGAAAATAAAATTATTCCTCCTTACAAATGGATTAAGTTGATCAAATCCGAACTGGAGGCTGGCTCTTGGAAAGTAATTGGAGAAGCAAGAGAATCCGGTAACGTTGGACTGTTCCGTGCAAGTGGTGAAGTGAGACAAGGCCTTGTAGAGGAAATTTTATCTGAAATCCCCTTTGAAAGTATGCTTTGGGAAGCACCTCAGAAAGCGCAACAAGACTGGTTTGTGAAATTATTAGGTGCCAATGTTAACTTAGGAAATATTGCTCCTGCTGAGTTAATTCCGTTGGAAACCATTCGTCTTGGACTAAGAGGCGATACGTTTAATCACTTCTTGGATGATGAAACAAAACAAAAATGGAAAATTGATAAATAATCAAATCCAGATCTGTAAAATATAGCATCCCTTGACACCAAATCGTTTAAAACGCATCCTTAAATCAAAATTAATTAAATTTTCGTCATGGATTTCCTCACGCAGTTTATTGACATATTCCTTCATTTGGATAAGCATTTATTCCAAATCGTAGAAGACTATGGAACGCTTACCTACGTCATCCTTTTCTTGATCGTATTTACAGAAACAGGGTTTGTACTCATGCCTTTACTTCCTGGTGACTCCTTACTTTTTGCAACTGGTGCCATTGCGGCTTCTACTGGTTCTTTAAATGTTTGGCTGGTGATCGTGATCTTAATTGTTGCGGCCTTGCTTGGAGACAACCTCAATTATTTTGTAGGAAGCAAATTTGGTAATGAAATAAAAAAAAGAGAACGTATCTTATTTTTGAAAAGAGAATATTTGGAAAGAACCGAAGAATTTTACGAAAAACATGGTGGAAGTACCGTCATTATGGCTCGTTTTATTCCTATTGTACGCACCGTTGCCCCTTTTGTAGCGGGTGCAGGAAGTATGAAATATTCAAAATACATTCTATTCTGTGTGATTGGCGCCCTATTATGGGTACCCTCACTTACGCTTTTAGGTTTCTTTTTCGGAAACATGGAGTTTGTTAAAAAGAACTTTGAAATTGTAATTTTCGGTATTATCGGATTTTCAGTATTACCAATGATTATTGGCTATTTAAAAAGCAAATTTTCAAAACCCAATACCAACGCCGTTTAATACTTAAATTGGCTTTACATCAAAATTTAAACCGTTGCGAGTTAACACTTGCAACGGTTTTTTTATAGTTAGTAGTCCCTATTTTACTCCTCCGTTACTTCGCATCACTTACCAGCCTCCCTAGGACTTCTAATCTCGGTTCGTTCCAAAAAGATTAAGTAACACGACGAATGTATATGCTGTTTCTTCTCACTAATAAATTAGTTTGCAAACTAATTTATTAGTAACTACATTTGTAACGCTTAATCGAATATTAAAAAACATGGATAATCACGAGAAAGAAATAAGGTCATTAACACGCGCAGAGACGGAAATCATGAAGATCCTATGGAAGCTCAAAAAGGCCTTTGTAAAAGAAATCATCGAGCAAATACCTGAGCCTAAACCAGCTTACAATACGGTATCCACCTTTGTTCGCATTTTAGAGAAAAAGGAAGTCGTAGGTCATACTACATTTGGCAATACGAACCAGTATTTCCCTCTAATAGAGGAAGAGGAATTCAAAAGACATGAAATTCAGCAGCTGGTTGAAAATTATTTTGATAATTCTATGTCTAATCTGGTGTCTTTTTTTGTGAAGGAAAATCAATTGCAAGAACAAGATTATACCGAGATTTTACAATTTATTGAGAAAAACAAAACAAAACCTTGAACGGCTATGGACACGCTCACTTACCTACTTCACGTAAATGGCTATTGGATATTGTTTTTTGTTTGCTATCAACTTCTATTGCGCAAGAATACTTTTTTTAAACTCAACCGAGGTTATTTAATACTTGCCTTAGTGGTTTCCTTTCTACTACCGCTTATACACTTTGAAGAAGTTATTAACAGTATAGCAGTTGCACAATCACCTCAGCCCATCACTATGGAGGCAGGTATAAACACAGACGTGCCCAAAATTTCTAACCTATTCATAACCCTATTATTATTCTATTTCTTAGGTGTGCTGTATATGGCTTACCGTTTTTTAAGAGGACTTTTCAAATTTTGGAAATTGGTGGGCATAGGTGAGCACATACCTTGCCAATATGGCACGTTGGTGCTTATATCAGAAAATGGCATCAAGAAGCATCGGATCGGATCTTTTTCATTTTTTAGCTGGATAGTAGTTACGCAGTATGATTATGAAAACCATTTTGACGGGGTGTTACAACATGAAACCACACATGTTCGGCAACTGCACAGCTTGGACATTATGCTGATTGAAGTTCTAAAAATTGTGTTTTGGTTCAACCCAATACTGTGGTTTTACAAAACCGCTTTACAAGAAATCCATGAATATTTGGCGGATGAAATAACCACTGACAGGCAGCATTATGCCCTACATTTGGTCTCCTACTCCAAATCTTTGAAAATAAACCGTCTCTCAAACCAATTTTCTAACCATTCCTTGCTTAAACAAAGAATAGAAATGCTTTATAAAAAGAAAGATTCGAAGTGGCATATTTACAGGTACTTGCTTATTGCATTAATGGTATCCATATCCGTAAACTTAACGGCAGAAAGAAAACGGGTGATTTTGAAACAACAGGTAGTAAGGCCCATTGGGGAACCAATAAACAATTCTGATATACAACAAACGTCTAATTTTACTTCGCCAATTGACTTAATCCAGGAAAACAAAAAGTCGGCAAAGATAGGGAAGCCTTCTCCCAAACAGCTCGTAACAAAGTCAGCTATCACTTTGCCAGACACGCTTGGCAATCTGGACTCCACTAAGACCTTCATGAATTATGGCTCGGCTTATAGATACAAAATCCATTCGGTTGTTAAAATTGAAGATATAAATATGCAAATCCCTAAAACAGCTGATGGCATCAGTATTAACAGTTCAAAGCCGCAAAAGCTAAAAACCCCTACTCTTTCCTTGAAATTTTTCAAACCCAATTTACCAACTGAAGAAGTCGACGAAACCAAACCCTGAAAATAAAAATGATAAAAAGAATAGTCCTTTTAAACTATCTATGCTTGATGGTTTATACTTATACCTATGGCCAGGTAGCAAAGATTGGCTATGTGAATCTCACCTACATTTACGGAAATATGCCTGCGTTTAAAACGCTTAATACCAAACTGAACCAAGACTCCGATAAGTACAGTAAGGTGCTGGAAGAAAAAAACACCAGCTATATTGGTAAATTAAAGCGGTATCAAGAATTGACCCAATCAGGTGCCAACGATGCCATTACAAAGGATTTAGAAATTGAACTGACTAACCTCCAAAAGTCGTTAGAAGAATTCCAGACCAACGCTCAAAATGATTTGCAGCAAATTTACCAGAAAGAATTTACGCCCATTGAAGCAAAGGTAATGACCGCGATAAAAGAATATGGTGTAATCCAAAACTACAACATTATATTCCGTAATAATATGGACGAAGCATTACAAGAATCAAAACCAACGGTATTATATGCTGCGGATCCTAACGCTGACATTTCCAATGAAATCTTGAAAAAACTAGGGGTTAAAATTCCAGAAACAGGGCAAAAATAAAATTCAAAGCATAGCTGTTCAAAACAGAAAAATCGATTATCGGTCGCCGGTTTGATACCGTCGATTTCTTAAAAGATACCCAGTTACAGCACCATCTTTATCATGAAGAACCTCTATTAAACCATACCCATTTTGGGACATAAAATTCAGAGCATCAATCTTAGAGTTAAAATTCATCGGTTTTCCAAATTCGTCACGGATAGTGGATTCCTTTCCTGGAGTCAGATATGAAGTTTCCTGACCATAATCAATTTCAATATTTTCAAATCTCAAAGAACCACTTACCACTTTAATTTCCACATATTCCACGTTTATAGCCTGAAATGGCACTCCGTTGACAAACTGGGCATGACTACCAAAACCAACCAAAAGCATTCCTACCAAATAAAATATCTTATTCATGAATTCCCAATTTATGCGTACTATTACGGATGGCAAATAAGCAAAAAGTGTACTATTAATTATTATGCGAAGTTTAATTTTTTGAAAATGGTGAATGACATCATAACAAAAACACCCAACTAGGGCTTCCGAAATTGCATCAGAAGTGATAGTAAGGTGTTTCTTTTAAAG
>CAXBLH010000296.1:0-7117 GCA_963976315.1 uncultured Dyadobacter sp. | reverse complement strand
TTTAACAGAAGGACTTCACGCAAAAGGCATTGACGTAACATTATTTGCCACTTCCGACTCTATTACCAATGCCCGATTGGATGCAACTAGTTCAGTACCATATGCCGAGGACAACCAGGTGGATCCCAAGGTAGCCGAATGTTTACACATTAGCAATGTGATGGAAAAAGCAGGACAGTTTGATTTGATACACAACCACTTCGACTTTTTGCCTCTCACCTATTCCAACTTGATAAAAACACCAGTTTTGACCACCATACACGGATTCTCCTCCCCGAAAATCTTGGAGGTTTATCGCAAGTATAACAGTACCACCAGCTACGTGTCTATTAGTGACTCCGACAGACATGCTGATCTGGACTATCTTGCGACGGTTTACAACGGTATTGATAGTGCACAGTTTCAGTACAGCCCTTTACCACAAGATTACCTGATTTTCTTTGGTAGAATCCACCCCGATAAAGGTACCAAGGAGGCTATCCAGATAGCCTTGGGGTCTAATCGAAAACTGATCATTGCTGGACTTATTCAGGATCATTCCTATTTTGAGCAGGAAGTTAAACCCCATATAGATAACCAGCAGATTTTCTATCAGGGCAATGTTGGGCCTCAGGAACGAACAAAATTATTAGGTATGGCTTACGCTATGCTGCACCCTATTCTATTCGAAGAACCATTTGGGCTAAGCGTTGCGGAGTCCATGTTCTGCGGTACTCCTGTAATTGCATTTAAACGAGGTTCCATGTCCGAACTAATCTTAGATAAAAAAACAGGTTTCCTGGTAGATACCGTTGATGAAGCAGTAAAGGCAGTAGCGCAAATCGAACATATCCAAAGATTAGATTGTCTCCAATGGGCAGAATCGATGTTTTCGAACAGCCAAATGGTCGATAATTATATTACCGTTTATGAAAAAATATTAAGGCTTCGCTAAGAGCCAGTTTAAATTTTAATGATAGAATTGTTTATAGCTTAAAATTTGCATTGGTTCGCACAAAAAATAGCATAAACAAACTATTGGTTAATTTTTAAATAGGCTCTAAATGATCCGTCTGTATTAATTCCTGCAACAAGTCATTCAAATCCACCACAGCATATGTAGATGCATAATCGGATATTGCATAAGGTATGATGAGACTGTCGTTATGGATAAGAGCGCCGCATGAATATACTACATTGGGAACATACCCTTCACGTTCCAACGAGCTCGGTATGAGCAAAGGCTGGCAAAGCCGTCCAATCTCCTTTTGAGGATTGTCAAGTTCAAAAAGGGAAGCACTGAGGACATATTCACGCATGGGCCCTACTCCATGAGTGATAATAAGCCAGCCTTCTTTTGTTTCCAGAGGAGAACCACAATTTCCAATTTGTACAAATTCCCACGGAAATTTAGGTGCCTGAATCATAACTGCCTCGCGCCAAACATTGATATTGTTTGAAAAAGCGATATAGTTATTAACTCCATCAATCCTACAAAGCATGGCAAATTTGCCGTTGATTTTTCTGGGGAATAGTGCCATTCCTTTATTCTGTGCAATTTCTCCATGAACCGGCAATACCTTGAAATGATAGAAATCCTTGGTTACCAATATTTTAGGCAAAATAGAGGTACCATCATATGCGGTATAGGTTGCATAATAGGTGGATTCCTGATCGTCGCCAATAAATTTCACAAATCGAGCGTCTTCAATCCCCTTTTTCTCAGTGTCGGCAATCGGGAAAATGACACGTTCTGAAATATCCGTATCGAGAGAAAAGACCATCTCGTAATGAGAAGAAGCAAGCCATTTTATTTCCTGAAGAAAAACCTTACTGGCCTCATCTAACTCAATCATAGAAATAGTTTCATCTACATACCGCCTAAGTTCTTCGTAGGTAAAAGTTTCTGTTAATTTCTTTTCAAGAATCGGAAATGCATTATTTTGCAAATTTTGCATTTCTCCTAATTTGGCCAGAAATGATTTCTTTTTATATAGGTGATTACGCACATGCTCAGGTGCATCGAGCATTCTTCCGGGTGGCTCCACGGTGATCAGATTATCTTGGTCAATAATAGCCGATCGAAACACAATAGATGAAATATGGCCTTCACCAGTAGCCCTGAAACTTAGAATCACACGGCGTTGACCCGAATTAATATGCGATTGATCCGGATCCTCTACGATGGACGGATTAAAGAATGCCGCCGCTTCAATGGAATATTCCATCGTAAAGTAGGACCCAATTAGCATTCTTTGCGTAACCCCTAAGGAATGTGTGTCCACTTCCATGGCATGTAACACGGGAGTTAATTTTTGAAAATGCTTTTCAAAGATCTTCAGAATATTCCGGTGACGCTTGGCATATTTACGAAGGATATGACTGAGTTCTTGTTCTTGTTGTCTTTCGTTTAAATTAAGAATCAGCTTAATCAATTGTTGACTTCTTTCTTCCCCACTATACAGAAAGCGGGCGATTACACGACTATAATCTGGCTCGAAGACAATAGCTTTGCGAGTGATGTTAATAGACATTTTATTTTTTTAAACAAGATGAGCTATTAATCTGGTATATAGGCATTTTATTAGAATTATATTGATATTAAGTTTCCTAGTGTTAGTTTGAGAGGCACCTACTGGATTTTGAATCTTGTTTCTACTCCGATAAATTTCTTCAGTGGAACAAAATATTCCAATTGTGCTACAAATTGCTCGAAAAAATAAGCTGTATTATGAAGCACATTCTTGACACTTATGTTTCCGAGCTATAAGCATAAGTAAAAAATAACCACAATAGATTGTCCATATTAGTTATTACTACTAATTTCAATATTAACTACAATAAATAATTGAAGACATTCAGCTAGTAAAATCTTTCTATCGGGAAACATTTCTTTATCTGGATTAATAGATTTGCATTTAATAACGCCATTTTCTACATCCTGCTCAATAATTCTTTTGATAATAATTCCATCTTCATGTACTATGATCCATGTTGGCCATTTGGCGATATTCAACTCATTTTTCCACAGATCCTGATTAACCTCCATACCAATAACAAGATACCCAGACTTTATAGATTCAGAAGTTCCGTCATCCATACTTGAATTACCAACTCGGAATGCTCTAAAATCTCCAATAATTGCTTTGTCAACAACCTTGTCAACAATATGAGTATGTTTCGGTAATTTGGACAAGAACTCTTGATCTGAAAATCCAGAAAGGTATCCTCCGTAAGTGGAGTGTTCTACGAGTGGAACTTGCATTATAAATCTATTCCCCCCAATGTAAATCAACGTTTTGCTTGATATTTTTACAACTTTAAAATTCAAATAGTCCGGCTCAATGTCTACACCATGTCCTCCGAAGAATTTGCTAGGATGAACATTAAAATATTCAGCAAGTCTATAAATATGTCTTGGCGTGGGCTCTGTCTTGTCGGTAAACCAAGCTTGTATAGTTTGTGTACTTACCTTAAGATCATTTGCCATCTGATTATAAGAAACTCCTTTCCCTTCCTTCAGATCTTTAATAACCTTCCCAATATTAGCTTTTTCCATATTAATTGTCTGTTTTTTTGTTATATGTCCACAATATATTCACTATTTATATATAAAAACAACATAAATATTTAAGCGATATGTGGACATCTCAAAAAGAAAAATCGCCAAATAATATTTTGCCAAACATCCCACCCCCTTCTCCTTTCTGGAGAAGGGCTAAAAGCCCCCCTCTCCATCAATGACAGGGAGACTTAAGAGGTGATGTTAAAAATAGTCAAAATAAAATTATATGCCTTTTCTTTTTGAGACAGCTGCCATAATCAGGAAGCTATTTTATCGTGACTTTGTATCCAGAGAGAATCTCATTTTCAAAAATGTTAAACTACACTATAAATTAAGTTAGAGAATACAAATAAGGGACCTCTTTTAACAAAAATAAAAATTAAAAAAACTAAATAGTTAGTTAAATTACTCTACCTCAGAGTGGATCTAAATTAATTGCATTGGCACAGTACAACTGCAAAAACTCCACAAGTTAGTACAATTTGAAAACACCAGTCTCACTTTAGACCCGCGTACTCGGGCAAACCATACTAACAAAAAAAATACGCTCTTCAAAAGACTAACTTTCAAAGAGCGTATTTTCCTATTTTAATCAAAATAATTATCCGTTTGTTACTTTGCGAGCTTTTGCTTGGGCTTTCAATGCCAGTTCCGTGGCTAAGAAACAATGCGCCTGACTCATCGCGGTTTCCGTTCTATTTAATACATCATCCACCAGCAAACGTCCATAGGGCAGATCCGTTTGGGAGCAATCCACATGCTTGGTTTCTTTATTATCTACCAAAAACAAGTGATTACCACCATCACGACCGCCAATGTCTACGTTTTTTCTGATTTCAATAAAACCTTCGGTTCCCAATATCGTGAGCCTACCATCACCCCAGGATTTCAACCCGTCCGGTGTAAACCAGTCCACACGGATATATCCTGAACCTCCATTTCCACTGACCATGGCATCACCAAAATCCTCAAATTTGGGATACTGGTGATGGTTTACATTACCCACTTGTGAGGCCAAAATCTCGCCACTGGTAGAATTAGTAAAAAACAGAAATTGATCAAACTGATGAGAAGCAATATCACAGATGATACCGCCAAACTTTTCCTTATCAAAAAACCATTCTGGTCTACTAGATAAGCTGGTTCTATGTGGCCCCAAACCGATGGTTTGTACTACCTTCCCAATTGCCCCAGCCTGTACCAGCTCACCTGCTTTTACGGTAGCACGGTTTTCCATGCGCTCGCTATACATGATGGAATATATCTGTTTGGTGTCCTTTTGTACCTTCCGCACCTCAGCCAATTGTTTCAGAGTAGTGATGCCAGGCTTATCGGCCATATAATCTTTTCCTGCTTTCATAACCCGAATACCCAAAGGAGCACGCTCATTAGGAATACCCGAACTTAGTACCAGCTGAATACTTTTATCTTGCAAAATTTCATCTTCATTCCTGACCAATTTGGCATCGGGATACCGCTTTCCAAAGTTGGCCGCCAGATCAGGTTCTTTGGCGTAAAACGCTACCAATTCCCCTCCCCCACGTTTTACGGCTTCCACCTGACCATAGATATGACCATGGTTCATGCCGATAACAGCAAATTTTAAGCGAGGTGCCAAATACGCTTCGGCACGGGATTTAATTATGGCAGGAGCAGCTATGGGCGTGGCAATTACCGGCAGCTGCGGTATTAAAAGCATACCCGCTGCACTTCCCAGCGAAGATTTAAGAAATGTTCTACGATTATCGTTCGATTCGTTGGTCATAAAATTTATTCAATTTGAAAGAGAAATATATTTTGGCATTTGCATTTTATACATTCTACCACCTTTTACCACACCTTAGAGGTCCAAAACATTACCTCAATCCGTCTCCAATGGAATGCGGCGTTACAAGCGGGGTGTATTTAATAATTAAAGTCGCTGCGGCAAAAAACTACTTTGCAATCGATTTAAATATTTATCCTTTCAAATAGTGACGACCAAAATTGCGATAGGCATGTATGGCTACATTAATAAAAATAATTACTGAAATAGCCAATGCCGTTTGTGCTATATTCGGAATACCATATTGATTGGCATGTGCCACTGCTACCAGGGCCCATATTCCTACCATTGCAGATTCTCGCAAATTCCTTTCCCAAATCATAATAATATTCACAATACCAGCTATACAGATCATAATAATGGCCCAATATACATTGGGTAGTCCAAATCCATTCCACTCCAGCTTCGTAAGATATGCAGCGATATTGGCAATTAAAGCAACACTTATCCAGCCAATATAAATCGCAAAAGGCCACCATTCCAGCGCAATTCTTTTTGGAGCTATTAAATCGAGCTCCATTCTAGTATTTCGAACAATCTTAACGAGTGAAAACAACAGTACTACCATGACTATAACGGACAATCCCGTGAACTCATAAAGCCATACAAATACCCAAATGCTATTGGCCACGCAGGAAATTACAAACCACCAGCCAATTTTTCGCACTACGGAATGTGGCTCTTCGTTGGAAAAAAGTCCCTTACTTTGATAAATTACAAAGGCTATTAAAAACAAATAGATCACTCCCCAAATTGAAAAGGCATAGCCAGATGGAGTGAATAGATTTTGATATTTCATTGATACAGAAGCCATTGTATTATTATTAATAGCACCTGTATTTGAAAAATAGTTGATCACTATGGTGATTATCAAAGCGATAATATTGGAAATTTGAATTCTTTTGATCATATCAATAGCTATATATGTTAATTTGAAGTGTTCAAATCACTATTAAAAAATTAATGCCAGAAATTATTTAATAGTTGCGAAAGACAAGGTACCCGTCACTTGTCGCAAATAACCATAAAAAAGACAGAAGTTCGAAATGCATTTATTCAAATTACCCCATACGCAAATAGCCAGTACCACCTTAACGACTATTCTCAGGTTTAGCTCAGAAATTCCTGATACGGCTGCAAAAGGATATTTGAGTATTCAACCGCAAGCAATTGTACTGGACTTTGCCTCGTTTCTGGTTCCTGAGGGTAGTAACGACTTTTATCAAACAGAAATACAACAAGAAGAAAACCAGCTGGTACTAACATGTACCTGTAATAAAAAAAGTGGTTCCCTTTGTACGCACCAGTCGCGGGTATTGTATACCATTATTCAAAAAGTGGACTTGCGTATGTATTTCGACACGCCGCTTCGACACAAGCAAATGCGGCTATTCGGTATCGATTATGGTTTGGACAAAGAGAATAATCTCGATGAATTTTTCATGCTCGATCGGCAAAACAATGAAACACGCATTGTCCCCCTTCTAAAAGACCTTATTAGTATAAATGCTGATACAATACTTTCCTTAGAGCAGCAATTATGGAGCTTAAAGCCATCACTTCCAGAAAGTATTTCGACCTTAATAGATCCGCCGATTGTAGTCATTGGAAAAAATAAATATTACGAAAACTGTTACATTGAACTGTATAGTACCCATAACACCAAAGAAGGTCAAATAAAAAACCCATTAACGCTACTGGATCCAATAGTGCTGTTGCAGAACCAGAAGGATGCGGCCATGATCCGA
>CAXBLH010000295.1:0-7126 GCA_963976315.1 uncultured Dyadobacter sp. | reverse complement strand
TACTGGAATTTTTGGTGGAGTTATTGGCTCCATTAGTTTCGCCATAGTTACCGATTTGTTTCCACTGGAAAAACGAGGGCGAGTGATGGGTTTCGTTCAGATGGCCTTTGCCTTAAGTCAGGTAATTGGAATACCCGTTGGTTTATATATCGCTACTAACTGGGGCTGGCATTCTCCTTTCCACATGATCGTTTCAATAAGTATAATTGTTGGAATAATTATATTTTTAAAATTAAAACCCATCGATGAACATTTACGAAACCCCAAATCAGGAAATGCTTTTCAACACCTCAAAGGAATACTTGTTCAACCCAGGTATTTGATTGGCTTTTCAGCAACCACCTTGATGGCCACCGGTGGATTTATGCTGATGCCATTTGGAAGTGCCTATGGGGTTCAAAACCTAGGAATACCACTGGACAAACTTCCATTGCTTTATATGATTACTGGAATATGTATGTTGATTTTTAGTCCTATGATTGGGAGCCTGAGTGATAAAACAGGAAAATACAATATGTTTGTAATTGGCTCAATTGTAACTTCTATCATGACTTTAATCTACTGCAATTTGGAGGAAACCCCGTTTTGGATCATTAATATTCTTAATGTTATTTTGTTTGTCGGGATTACAGGAAGGATGATTTCGGCATCGGCATTGATGACCGCTATACCAGACGCTTCCGATCGCGGTGGGTTTATGGGTGTCAATGCTTCCGTTCAGCAGATATCTGGAGGCATTGCCTCACTTATTGCGGGTTTAATAGTCAAAGAAAACAGTGCAGGAAAATTAGAAAACTACCCATTACTCGGCTACATAGTGGTTGTAACGGTTTTTGTAACGATTTTCATCATGCATAAAATTCAAAAACAAATTTCATTAGCTGTCCAAGCCAAAATTTAATACTAATATATTATCACTAGAAGTATTCCTCTAAATTAAATAGATACACGCTGGTTTCTTTAACATCTTGTTAATAAATTAATTAACAAATAAAGACCAAATTAACAAGGCAATACTTTTATTATTTATAATTAGTTTAGTACTTTTAGTATTGTAAAAATCTTTTAATACAATTAGAAAAGGGTATAAATATTTTATGTTTCTTTACAGCTAGATTACGGCAAAACAAATTACATATAATATTTATAATACTTTTAAATGAAAATCCTGAGTGTTGTTAACAATAAAGGTGGGGTTGGAAAAACCACTTCTGCGCAAAATATTGCTGCTGGATTATCAAAATTTGCAAACGCAAGAGTACTCGTAATAGACTTGGATGCTCAGGCAAGTTTGACAAAAAGTTTTGGTATCACACATGCTGGCTTAAAAAAAGACAGTGGTTCATTTATTACCGGCGAACACGAATTTGATGAGATAGTCAAACGCGTAGGAGGGATTGATATTTTACCGGGTTCAGCAGAAATGATACACCGGGAAGACACCATTAAGTCGGCTCCCATCTTTCCGTTTAACTTAAAAATCGCTTTGGAAAAAGTCAAAGACCTTTACGATTTTGTAGTAATAGATTGCCCACCTGCCTTATACGGAAATACGCGATTAGCACTGGTGTCCTGCCACCAGTATTACGTTCCTTTACAGGCCGAATTTTTAAGCTATGAAGGTCTGAGAAATTTTTTGATTTATTCCGCTGAAATCAAAAAAATAAGCCCAAGTACTAATTTAGGAGGAGTTTTCGCAACTAGGTATAATCCTAAAATTAGAAAAAAAATAAGTCATGAATTAATTGCGGCTACAAGAGAACAGCTAGGCGACATTTTCATGGAATCCTATATTCGCGACAATATTGCCCTCTCGGAGGCACAAGCAAACGGCGAGACCATTTTTGAATATGCTCCTGACAGCAATGGAGCAGAAGATTATTATAAATTAACCAAAGAAATTTTAGAAAGAATAAACAATTGACACGATGGCTAAAGAAAGGAAATTTGATTTTGCACCACTACCGTTGGTGATAGATGACACTAATGAAGAGCAAGATACAAATGTACCTACTTCCAAAGTCGAGGGGCCTCCAACTAAAGTAACTTTTGAGTGCGACTTTGAAAGTATGGAGAAAATGAAAGATTATGGGTACTGGGAAGGCCTGACTCAAAAGGATATCATTCTTGAATCCTTAAGACTCTATTTTGAAGACAAAGAAATTAGACCCAGACCAGAAAAAATAAAGCAGAGACCAAAAGTAGGTAGAAAACCAAAGAATCAGTATTAACTGACTTTTGGGTTTAGAGCCCTACTAAAAATACAGACTCAGAGTAAGCTCAATAAAGGAAGACTGATCATTGCCAATAGTAGTATACCAACATGCTTTAAGTAATTAAACCTTAAATTTATTTGATATGAAAATAGCAGCATCAATCTTCACTTATAGCTTACTCTTAGCTTTTATATCCTTTACCAGTTTGTTTGCGCAATCCAACGAAAAAGCCTTCCAAGGAAAATGGATTCTACTGGTAAAAGAAACACCCGATGGAGATTTTAATTTGCCCATAAGATTTGAACTTGTTCAGAATAAATTAACTGGCTATTTCACGGAAGCCGAAAGCAAAAAAGAACAAAAAATGGACGAAGTTTCCTATAAAGACGGTAAAGTATTTGCTGCATTCAATATGGGAAATTATGAACTAACATTGGACTTGATAAAAAAAGACGATGACCATTTAACAGGCACCTTAATGGGCAGTTTTGAAGTAGAAGG
This sequence comes from uncultured Dyadobacter sp., assembly GCA_963976315.1. Classification (GTDB taxonomy): domain Bacteria; phylum Bacteroidota; class Bacteroidia; order Cytophagales; family Spirosomataceae; genus Dyadobacter. Next base: position 4,409 of record CAXBLH010000295.1, on the reverse strand, counting down.
AACCAGAACCAAATAATTATTATTGTACTCGCTGCTGTGACTGGCCAGTCCAGGAACTATCCTCAGAAACTGAAAAAATACTACCTATATTACCACAAGACTCTAATATTGACTATATAATAGAATCCCCTACCAGTTATTCCTTTGATACAAAAGTTTCCAAAGGCAACTTTTGTATATTTTTTAGAAAAATCTTTCCTTAAATTCATTATTTAGACTATTTTTAAGTTATTGTATATTTTCTAATCCTCCTTCCTTAGAGAATTTATGTTTTCCTAGTATCCATACACAAATAGAAATTAATGAGCGAAAGAATTTATGGCATTATGAGTGCAATGCCTGAAGAAATTGAAGGATTGGAAATTCTAATTGAAAAGTTAGAATCATTCGAAATCGGAAAAAGAAAATATTACAAAGGAGAAATAAACAACGTTAAAGTAGTTGTAGTCTTTTCAAGATGGGGCAAAGTGGCTGCTGCTACCACAGCAACGACCTTAATTGTACATTTCGGGGTAACTAATCTTATTTTTACGGGGGTGGCGGGAGCTATTAATCCAAAGCTGAATATTGGAGATATTGTCATAGGAACCCATTTGATACAACATGATATGGACGCCAGCCCTTTACTCCCAAAATTTGAACTCCCACTTCTTAATTTATCTATCATAGAAAGTGAGGAAGAAGAAATAAATAGGGCTACTTCCGCAGTTCAAAGTTTGATGGACTCCAATCGACTTAAAACAATAATTGGGGAAGAGTTATTGAAGAATTTGGAAATTTCTCAACCTAAACTTTATGCAGGTTTTATAGCAAGTGGTGATAAATTCATTCATTTAGAAAGTGATAAAAACAAATTAATAGCACAAATCCCTTCTATATTATGCGTGGACATGGAAAGTGCAGCTGTTGCACAAGTCTGTTATGAAAATACTATTCCTTTCGTAGTAATCCGTACCATTTCTGACAAGAGCGATACTAATTCATCGTTTGATTTTCAGTACTTTGTGAAAAATATAGCCAACAAATATAGTTTTGAAATCATCAAAAATATGTTTGAAAGCAAAGAAGTTATAGTTGAAGAAATCTAAAAATCTTGTTTTTACTAGTTTTAACAAAAAGTTTATATGCCAAAATTGTGGTGTTTAATCATTTTTTCTTTTACGACAATAGTTGATGCATTTCCACAAACAAAAAGCATCAGTCTTTTTAATGGTAAGGATTTGAGTGGTTGGCACTCAGATGTGCCGGAACTCGACAAAAACAAGACGATCCCCAACCCGTTCTTGGTGAGGAATAAACGCTTAGTTAGCTTAGGAAGCCCAGGCGGCCACCTCATTACGGATCAACAATACCAAAATTTTAAACTAGAATTCAAATACCGTTTTGTTGGTAAGCCCGGCAATTGTGGCGTATTGTTTTTTGTTTCAACTCCTCGTGCTTTATACGATATGTTTCCGAAATCAATAGAAGTACAAATGATGCATGAAAATGCAGGTGACTTTTGGTGTATTGAAGAAAATATTGAAGTACCCAATATGGAGGCACGACGGGGCCCAAAAGAAAAATGGGGTGTCAATGGGGACAAACTAAGACGTATTCCAAACTTGACTGATGGTACAGAAAAACCGCTTGGCCAATGGAATTACTACCAAATAGAATGCGTTGGAAATTCAATAAAAGTTTGGCTCAATGGGGTGCTGGTGAACTATGGTTATAACTGTACTGCCTCGGTTGGACAAATAGCACTGCAAAGTGAAGGAGCAGAAGTTGAATTTGAAAATATCAACTTGCTCCCCATCACTCAACTTTCCAATTAATTTTCGGTCAGGCCCCAGTTTTCTTATATTAAACTAACTACCTTTTTCATTTTTTCTAATCCGGTCTTTGCCACCAGTAGTGCATCTTGCTTATAATAAGCAGGATTAAAAACTTCAAATGAGAGGATAATAGGTTTTTCCGAGTTTTCTAAAGTTTTGAGAAGCTTTGGCAATGGTGCCACACCATCTCCAGCATAGACCCTATCCGCATCCACAATCGATTCGCGAGGTGGTGTTTTGGGATAATCATTTATATGAAAAACTTCAATTAAACTTTTTCCGACATTTGCAACACTATCCATTCCTGAACCTCCCTTGTGCAAATGATACACATCCATTAATACGCGCGCATCTGCATGATCCGCCTCCGTTGCAACATATAGTAATTCCCCTACTCTACTTAAGTTTTTCGAAAAACCCCAAAGCTCTAATTGAGGTACGACCCCCGCCTGTTCCCCCAGCATTAAGGTTGCCCGGTACCTTTCAGCAATACTTTTCAAATCCAAAAAAGCACCGGTGGTAGCACCAGCCGGTGGTGCAGCTATTCTTTTACAGCCAATGCCCGCCAACTGATCCATTTCCAATTTCAGTTGCTCCAAACCTTTTTCTCTCACTGATTTTTCATCAACTATCCAGGGGGCAAAACCGATAGCATCCTCTATGGTCAAGCCCAAGTCATCAATCAGCCGTTTCGATTCTGCAAGAGTATGGCCTTCTTTTAAATAATCCTGAAAAGTATTCACCCATATTTCAACGGATTGGTAGCCTGCTTTAGAGGCTATCTCCAGTTCTTTTCGAAAACCCAGCTTATGCCCACGAATGGTAGACATATTGAGTGAAAATTTAAATTTATCCTCCTTTTTTTTAATTACATCATTGGAGGCTAAAGCAGCGCTACCAGACAAAGTAAGTAAAGAGGTTACAGCGTTTCGACGATTCATACTTATAAGTTAATTTCTATCCTTACAAAAGTCAAAAGGTATAGAATTTTACCATTCCATCCATGGAATCATTTAGTTTAATTTTAAATCTCCAATTCGGTTAAATTCCAAATGTGAGGCCATTTCTAGTATACTACCCGATTTATCAATCAATATAAAATAAGGTGTTTCGCCTATATGGTAACGATGGTTGAATCCATAGCTTTCAGGAATAGGTATAAAGCAATCGGTTCTTTTGGGAAAAACGGCTAGACACTCCGATGTGGAATTATGAGTTGTAGCTAAAGAAACGACTTCAATACCGTTGACTTTTTGTTTCTTTATAAAATCTGAAATAATACGAGTACTGGCCAAAGTATAGTATGGCTTTTCGAAACGAACCCAAAAACTAAGCAATACATAACGGCCTTTCAGTTTGGTGGAATTATAAGTTACTCCATCCAAACCCTTCATTATGAAAAGTGGAAGTTCCTCTCCCACCTCTGGCATCAACTGTGGATTAAAATGAATGGTACGCTGCTCTTCTGAGGAGCTTGTTTTAAAAAGCCGAAAGCTACTGGCTTTTCCATATGCATCAAAGAGAGGTTCTAACTGATAGCTAGTGTTTTTTTTATTTACTAAGATTTGATATTCTGAATAAGCAATTACGTCATGAGAAAATCCTTTATAAATAGGAGTTGTACTATTTACAGCAATTTGTTGACTTATTTTTCCGCGATAAACTTTTGGAGGCGACTGAGCGAAAAGCTGAATCTGAGCTATTATTGCCAGGATTATGGGGGAAAGTGTATTTAAAAACCGCATTCCTAAAGACTTTTTGTTTTTCAAATGATTTTCAGAGTTAACTACAAAAATGGAAAATTAGTATAGGTAGACCCGAATTATAACAGAAAGTTAGACTCACCCTGATAACTTTACGAAACATTTAAAATAACTTTAAACAATATTATGGAGATTGATAGGAGGAGTAGTAAGCTATCAAATTACAAAAATTACAGGTATTCCCATTTTCTAATTGCTTAGCATGAACCAAAAGTATGTCTTACAGAGAGTTGTATTATTCCTGATATTAATTAGCAACATAGGTTGTGACCAATGGTCGAAAGAAATAGTACGACATCAAGTGGATGAAAATCAAATTATACCAGTAATAAGTAGCTACTTTACCATCACGAAAGTTGAAAACACCGGAGCTTTTTTAAGTGCGGGCAGTGATTTGCCAGAATTTTTAAAGTTTGTGTTACTGGCCTTTATACCCGTTTTATCACTATCATTTGGTTTACTCTATCTTTTCAAAAGAAAAGACCTTTCTTGGTTAAGCGGCATCGCACTGGCATTTGCAATTGGCGGAGGTATCGGCAATATTTATGACCGCATTATTTTTGGATCTGTAACCGATTTTATGCATTTGGATTTTGGTATTTTCCAAACTGGTATTTTCAATATGGCCGACGTATCCATTATGTTCGGTATGTTATTGTTTCTTTTACAATCATTTATTCAACGTAGCTCTTCCTCGAATACTATTGCTAAATCATGAAAAAGGCAGCCTCAAAATGAGACTGCCAAATATTCTAAATTACTACTTTTTATAGAATAGACTTACGAATGATATTCAATGCCGATCCAGCTTTAAACCATTCTACTTGTT
>CAXBLH010000294.1:0-7185 GCA_963976315.1 uncultured Dyadobacter sp. | reverse complement strand
TACTTTGCAACAACCTACTACGGAAAGATTGGCCTCTGTACGAAATGACCGAGATAGTACCTACTGGGTTATTTCTCATGACTACGGTGATAATAGTTTTCGGATTTTTCATGCGACGGACGCTGGCCTTATCCAAACGGATGTGGTGCAGCTGGGAATGCCTCACGATACCACTACCGAGGCGGAAGGTTATATGAAATTTACAGCTCCGGATACTTTAACAGGGGAAAGAACTTTGGCTGTGATCATACCAGGGCCACCGCAAAATTTTTTAGAACTATTTAGTTTTAATGATTCTACTGGTACTTTGACATACCAGCAAACGCTAGATCTTGGGCCTGCACCGCCAGTGGCTTATGGGATTGAGTTTTCCCCCACCGGTGAGAAAATGTACATTTCATTTACGGGTGAGGATGGTAAAAGTAGTTATTTGAAACAGTACGATTTGACCTTACCTGACAGTCTGATACTGGAAACGGCCATCATTATCGACAGTTCTGCTACCCAAAAATTTGGAGCGTTGCAAATTGCTCCAGACGGGAAAATATATATGGCTATTGAGGGAAGCGACTACTTGGCAGTAATCGGGGAACCGGAAGGGAATTCATTAACGGCTGTTGAATACGAACGGGAGGGAGTGAATTTGGGAGGAAAAAAAAGTCAGCTAGGTTTACCTAATATGGTTCAAGACTTTTCTCAAGATGGCTCTGGTCCTGGTTTTGAAGCTAATGGGTTTTGTACTTTTGAACCTACGACATTTGAGGCAAGTCCCATTTGTGATCCAATAAAAGATACTTATTCGTGGAATTTTGATTACCCTAATGGTGGGTTTACCGCACCTTCAAAAGAACAAAAAACCACTTTTACCTATACAAAACCTGGAACTTATCAGGTAGCACTGTTGGCCAATAACGAATGTACCGACACACTCATCATTCAGGAGGTAACCATATATGACACACCAGTAGGAGTTGATCTGGGGCCGGATAAAGACACCTGTGGCGCATATGTTCCGTTAAGTATAAATATCGAAGCCGAAGGCTATCTTTGGATTAACCGGGGTAGGATCGTTGGTAGAAGCAAGGATTATCGCGCGCTAAATACGGGGAGTTATATTGGTATTGCCTACAATGGTCCAGATGCTGACTGCTTTGCATCAGACACGATTCAAATTACACTTCGCCGTCCGCCAGCATTTGATATTGGACCAGATACGACCCTATGCCGTGATAGTTCCATTGTGCTTAGCGTGCAGAGTGAGCGTTGGATCGAATTTAATTGGAGTACAGGCGAAAGCTCCCGAGACATCACGGTGGGTGATCCGGGAACCTATTTTGTAGTGGTAAGAGATAGAAACGATTGCTACAACTCAGATACGCTCTCCGTAGGGGAAAGGCCTTCTCCGCAGCTTAACTTAGTGCCTGAATTTTTCCTATGTATTCCAGACGGAAACTCTGTTATTCTTAATGCCAATGGGGTAGGGTCGCTTGAATATCTATGGGATCCTACGGGAGAAACTACCCAAACGATCACGGTGAATACAGAAGGATTGTATACCGTTAGTGCCACTAATAAGGAAGGTTGTGTGGTGTCAAAATCGACGAATGTAATTGATAAATGCGAACCTCGTTTCTTTATTCCAGATGCCTTTACTCCTGATGGTGAAGGCCATAATGAAGTACTGGATATTTTTGGGGCTTATTATACCAATTTTACCATGCGCATTTATAATCGCTGGGGTGAAGTGATCTACGCAACCGATAATCTGGAAGACCGATGGGATGGTTCTTATAAGGGCGTAATTGTTCAACCTGGAGTTTACCCTTATATACTATCCTATGAAGCCCTTTATTATCCCGAAAGGACACCTATTGTCAAAAGAGGCTCGGTTACCGTAATACGATAGATTGGTGGTACTGAAGTAAAATTAGGTTATTTTTGGGGCAAATAGCCGTTGTTGGCTACATTGTAAATGCACTACTGAATATGCGTCAGGATTATCTGTCTGGGGATAAGGAGAATTTATCCAACACCGAAAAGGAAATTGAAAAGGCACTACGGCCACTTACTTTTGATGACTTTGCTGGACAAGATAAAATATTAGAAAATTTAAAAATATTTGTTCAGGCAGCCAGACAAAGAGGTGATGCACTACCACGTGTTGTTGCATGGCCCTCCGGGATTAGGGAAAACCACCCTGTCAAATATTGTAGCCAATGAGCTTGGCGCTGGAATAAAAATAACTTCGGGACCCGTACTGGACAAGCCGAGTGATTTGGCTGGTTTGCTCACCAACCTACAAGAGTTTGATGTTTTATTTATTGATGAAATACATCGCTTGAATCCGATCGTGGAAGAATATCTTTATTCGGCCATGGAGGATTACAAAATTGATATTATGCTGGATAGCGGGCCCAATGCACGCAGTATACAAATTGGTCTAAATCCTTTCACCTTAATAGGAGCTACCACACGTGCAGGTATGCTTACTTCCCCATTAAGGGCTCGGTTTGGTATCAATGCAAGGCTGGAATACTACGATGCAGCACTTTTAACAAAAATTCTAAAAAGATCCGCAGCCATACTAGGTACCCCACTTGCAAATGATGCAGCCTATGAAATAGCCCGTCGTAGCCGTGGTACACCGCGAATTGCCAATAATTTATTACGTCGTACGCGTGATTTTGCACAAGTAAAAGGGGATGGGGAAATCACCGTCCCAATAGCAGAAATGGCACTTAAAGCACTCGATGTTGACCAGAATGGACTGGACGAAATGGATAACCGCATTTTATCTACTATTGTGGAAAAGTTCAAAGGGGGCCCCGTGGGGCTGTCGACTATTGCTACTGCCTGTGGTGAAGAGGCTGAAACCATTGAAGAGGTGTATGAACCGTTTTTAATAAAGGAAGGCTATATGAAAAGAACTGCACGCGGGCGTGAGGTTACTGAAAAAGCATTTCATCATTTGGGGGTTTTACCAAGGCACCGTCCAGGTGAATTGTTCTAAAAAAGTGTAATCCTTTATACCTTGCTAAAAATGGTTTGGTATGAAAACTTTTGCTATCAACCGCAAAAAGAATGCTATCCACTAGAGAAGCTTTTTTTTTGGAATAATATCACGGCCAATTAGCGTCCGGAACAAATCATGAAAAAGGTATATTTCTCTAAGAAATCTATCGTCATCTCACAATTTTAACGTGCCCTTTAGTGATGTTAACTCAATTTTAACTTTAACCGCAAAGTGCTTTTATTGAAATTGTTGTCGTACTTTTGTGCAGAATTTTGACGGTGCACACTATGATAGACATTTTTTATCCTCCCAAAGTAGTAGTTAGAGTACCTTGTGCTATCATTGAACATGAGGGTTTGATTCTTGCAGCTCAGCGTAGCGCCTTTCTATCTTTCCCTTTAAAATGGGAATTTCCTGGTGGTAAACAGGAAAAAGGGGAAACTGACCACGAAACGCTGGTTCGTGAAATTAGGGAAGAACTCAATGTTGAAATCGAAATATTAGAGGAACTTCCACCGACGCCCAGGGATCAAGGTTGGCGAGAAATAATACTCGTGCCCTTTGTATGTAATTTAAAGTCCTATGAGTTTAAATTAACCGAGCACGAGCAAATTTTGTGGCTACCCCCTTCGGAGTTATATTCCCTAGACTGGACAGAGGCAGACCTCGAAATAATTGAAAATTACGGCAAGTTTTTATCGCTGAAAAGCTAATCTTTTCCCCTGAATAGTTTCGTCAAATGCACCATTTTCGTAAGCTAAATGTCCGGAAACAAAAGTGTGTGTAACCCTTGAATGAAAGGTTGTTCCTTCAAAAGGCGACCATCCACATTTGGAATATAGATTGTTTGGACTTACTTCTGTTTTGTTGTTTAGATCCACCAGTACCAAATCGGCCCAGTAACCTTCCCGGATATAACCACGATCCGCAATTTGAAAACAATCCGCAACCGCATGCGTCATTTTTTCAATGGCTCGCTCCAAGGAGATTTTGCCTTCTTTAACCATTTCAAGCATCACATGGAGGGAGTGTTGTACCAATGGCAATCCTGATGGTGCATTCCAGTAATCATTGTCTTTTTCTTCTTTGGTGTGAGGAGCATGATCCGTAGCAATTACATCAATTCTGTTTTCCAAAACTGCTTTTAGAATGGCCTCTTTATGCGGAGCCGCTTTAATAGCAGGGTTGCATTTTATTTTAGTACCCAGTTTTTTATAGTCTTCGGCATCAAACCATAAATGATGTACACAGGCTTCTGATGTAATCAATTTTTGCCTTCCATTTGATAGTTTGATAGTGCCATTAATTCTTTCACCGATTTCAAAGATGGACGTTTCATCGCCAGTAGAAATATGCAGGATATGTAGTCTTGTATTGTTCTTTTTTGCCAAATCAACGGCAAAACTGGATGACTTCAAACAAGCTTCTTCATTGCGAATTAGGGCATGGATATCGTAGGGAACATGATCGCCATATTGTGCTTTAAACATTTCCATCCGCTGTTTAACGGTGGCTTCGTCTTCGCAATGGGTGGCGATAAGGCAAGGAGCGTTTGCAAACAGCTTTTCTAAAACATCGGGTGAGTCCACCAACATATTACCCGTTGAAGATCCCATAAAAATCTTAATTCCACAGATATTTTGTATGTCTGTTTTCATTACCTCGTCGTAATTGCTATTCGAGGCACCCATAAAAAAGGAATAATTAGCGAGCGATGACCTAGCTGCTATATCGTATTTGTCTTGTAATAATGGCTGCGTAAGTGTATTCGGTACGGTATTGGGCATTTCCATAAAGGAGGTGGTTCCCCCTGCCACAGCCGCTTTGGCTTCGGTGCCAATATTGGCTTTATGCGTTAGGCCTGGTTCCCGAAAATGTACCTGATCGTCAATAATACCTGGAATTAAATGTAGCCCCGTAGCGTCTATCACTTTATCTGCCGGAAGGTGCTGTAGGTTAGGTCCAATTTTGGCGATGTGACCGTCGCTTATCAGTACGTCAGATTCTTGTATTTTATTTTCGTTAACGATAAGGGCATTTAAAATAAGTGTTTTCATATACTTCCGATATTTTTTTAGCACAAAGGTATTCCGTCAAAATTTACAACCATTAATATAAGGTGTTTAATTATGAAATGGCAAAGTTTTTGGAGTGATTTTGTAGATCTGGTTTTTCCACGATGTTGTGAAGCATGCGATAGTTCTTTAATTGGGAACGAGTCAACGATTTGCACCACCTGCCGAATAGGACTGCCCAGAGTTGGAAATCAGAATATGCACCAAAATGAAACCATCTATTTGATGGATGACCGGTGGCCAGTTTTAGAAGTACAATCTTTTTTACTTTTTACAAAACGTGGGAAAGTCCAAAAACTATTGCATGCCTTAAAATATAGAGGAGCAAAGGAGGTGGGCATTGCCTTGGGTAAAATGTACGGAGATGAAATGTTATCTGCTGGAAACTTTCCACAGGTGGATTTAATTGTTCCAGTGCCTTTACATCCAAGGAAACGGAGAAGTCGAGGGTTTAATCAAAGTGATGCTATTGCCGAAGGAATTGCCCTCTCAACAGCAGTACCATGGAGTAACCAGTATTTGATAAGAACCAAGTTCACTGAAACCCAAACAGGGAAGGGCAAACTAGAAAGAAGAGAAAATGTAAAAAATGTGTTTGCGGTTTCAGGGGAAATGCAAGCCAAAAAGGTATTATTGATAGATGATGTGCTCACTACCGGTGCCACCGTGGAAGCTTGCGTAATCGCTTTATATGAGTCGGGCTGTGAGGAAGTTTTTGTAAGAACGATAGCAGTGGCTAAGTATTAAACAAAAAGCGGCGTTCTCGAAACCGAGAACGCCGCTTTTTGTTTAAAAATAATTATTTTCGACTTCCTGTTGCAATCATAGCGCATCTGAAGCCTACCATCGCAGTAGAAGAGTCTTGGTCCATATACCGGCGCGTACCTGGTGATAGCCAATAGGCTACATCTGCCCAAGAGCCGCCTTTATAAACTCTTAGCTTGTCATCTACCAGCGAGTTATTGTTTTTAGTATCATAATTTTTGGCCATATCCTGGTAGCCATCTCTACGGAAAGAGTTCAAGTCGTTTACGTCACTATTTGATAATGGACGATAAACGTCATATACCCATTCGCTAACGTTTCCAGCCATATCATAAAGGCCAACATCGTTTGCTGGATAAGAACGTATTTCCTGAGTGATGATAGCACCATCATTTGATTTTCCAGCAATACCCGCATAATCTCCAGGCCCACGTTTGAAGTTGGCAAGCATAGTGCCTTGTTTACGTCCACGAGGTTGTCTCATGCTTGAACCATCCCATGGGTATATTCGGGACTCCGCATTATTTTCGTCAGCATATTGTGTTCCTATCATTGCCAAGGCCGCATACTCAAACTCAGCCTCTGTAGGAAGGCGATAAGGTGGCATTACGTAACCACTTTCGATAGTTTGTAAGGGAGCAGAAGTCTCAGCCACAGCCACAGCTTCTTTCTTTTTCTTACCAAATGAAATACCTTTTTTCTTACCAGTAGATTGCCCCGCCACGTTATTGCCTTGTTGTACCGCTGCCGTTCTCCATTTACAGTAGTCGTCCGCTTGAACCCATGAAACCCCTACCACAGGATATAAACGGAAGCCAGGGTGGCGCAGGTACATCGTTACATACGAATCGTTGAATGAGAGTTCATTAAACCATACATTGGTATCGGGCAAAGCTCTGGTATAGTATTCTTCTGAAGAGTCTCGTTGGACGGCATTCAAATATTCAAGATAATGCACATTCGCTACTTCCGTTTGATCCATATAGAATGACTGAATACTCACGGTACGTTTAGGATTATCTCTACGAATCATGACTTCTTCTTCCAAAGAACCCATCGTAAATCTACCGCCTTCTATGTAAACCAAGTCGGGACCAGCAGGTAGTGCCTTATACTGTTTCACCTGAAAACCGTCTTTGCCATTATAGGCTAGACCTGTTTTGGAGCTTGTTTTTCCTGGTTTTAAACTGGTTGGCTTTTTATTTTTACTACATGAAGTAGCCGCTAATAACACAATCAGAATCAGCGAGATTGACCGGATACCCATTTTTTGCATGCAAATCATTGCTTAAAGTGACTTAAGTGTTTCTTAAATATAGTATGCTAAACCGC
>CAXBLH010000293.1:0-7260 GCA_963976315.1 uncultured Dyadobacter sp. | reverse complement strand
AGCCATTTTCGGTGTCGCCTATTTGGACTTCCAGCATCTCGAAGGAGTTTTTACCTTTGGATACAAAAACATATTCCTTACCATCAAAAGAAACTACTGCATCTTCTGGAACTACGGTTGCTTTACGTTTGTCAAGCTCTATCTCCGCATTCATGTACATGCCAGGAATTAAATTTCGATCATAACTTTCGAAATGGGAATGAATTTCGGCTGTTCTTTCAGCGGATAGATCCTTACCTACTAGTATGACTTCGCATTCGTATTTTTTATCGGGATGATTATTGGTATAGGCGATCACCTTCTGCCCTACCTTTATTTTGTCCAAATCCTTTTCAAAAACTTTTAATCCCAAGTGGATATCTTGCGGATTTACCAGCTCGAACATTACATCCTGTGGCATTACATACTTTCCAATATTCACATTGACATGCGACACATAGCCATCAATGGGTGAAAGGATATTGATACTCCTTGAAATATTGTTGTTCGAAATTTTCTTAGGATTAATGCCCGCCAAGTGCAGTTTTTCAAGGAGTCCATTATTAACAATTTGCTGATTTTCGAAGTCCAAAGTGGCCTGTTGCAAAACCCGGTCACTTGCCGCCTGGGTACCGTTTAGTACCTTTTGACGTAATAACTCCTTTTCTAAGAACCCTATTTTATTGATCCCAGACAAGTAGTCTTGCTGCAGCTGAATATATTGTTGGTCTTCCAAAACTGCCAATACTTCCCCCTTCCTTACGTGCGTACCCGTAAGCAACTTGGTCGTTTTCAAATAGCCACCAAGTGGTGCAGAAATTGAAACCAAATTTTGTGGTGGTACGTCAATCATTCCGTTCAACTTTAACTGTGACGACACCTCTCGTTCAATGGGTGCACCAATTTCTATTTCGGCATTTTTTATTTGGGCCTCATTCAAGGTAGCAACGCTTTCATTGATTTCAATGGCTGCTCCAGCAGCGTCCTCTTGCGGTATGCTATTGCAGGAAATCAAAGCAAAAAACCCACAAAGCATGCTTAATATATTTTTCATTCGGTTTATTTTATCGTTCCAAAAAGTAATTTAATTGTATCGCTGTTTCATTCAAACCCATGACGGTATCGACATAGCTATCCTGGACCGCAATCGCTTTATCCATCAACTGCCCCCATTCCAAGTAATTGATACTACCATTTTGGATCTGTTGATTCGCCGTTGTAATTATCAGCTCACTGTTTACCAAAGCATTGTCCTCAAAGTAGGCTACCTGCTCCAAATAATGCTGGTAGTTTATCCAAACAGATTGAAAGTGCGTCTGTAATTGTTCCTATCCATACGTTTCTCATTGATTTCAGAACTCTTTATTTTTGCTCGCTGAGCACCTTGAAAAATAGGAATCCCAACGCCGATTTGTGCCGCATGAAACCTTTTTCCAGCACCATAATGCACGTCGTCAGCACCTACCCCACGCATACTTGTATTGTTGTAAGTCAAATTCAACTCGGGCAGTAGCTTCGTTTTCTCCGCTTCCGTTTGCGCTGCTGCTACTGCTAATTTTTGATTTGCCAGCTGTATGAGTGGATGTTCCGCCAAAAGCGTATCATTGGCAGCAATGCTCAAAACGTATTTAGTAGCCGTAAACACGGGTTTCCTAACTCTCTCTGACCTCAGTAGCCATTGCAACTGCAATTCCGCCACCGAAGCGTCTGCACGCAACCGAGCGATTTTCATACTGATTTGATTCAGTTGTATTTCAGCCGAAGTCTTCTCTAAAACAGTAGTTTCGCCCGCTTTTAAACGCTGTGTGGCCCTTTCCAAAAAACCACGATACAGACTGTCTGATTTGGCCAAAACTGCCAACTTTTGGTATTGATAAACCAATAAATAATAGACCGTGGCGACTTGCCTTTTCAAGTCCGTTTCGCTTACTCTCTTTTGAAATTGCGAAGCACGTAGCTCTGCTTCTAGCAATTTGGTCTGTTTGGAATAAACGGCCGGCAAATAAAACGACTGCCCCATACCAAACTTGGTGTCCGTATAAATACTGTTTATTTGTCCTGCTTCAAAAAAGAAATTGGCTTGTGGCAGCACTTTCCCTGTTTTCAATAAGGCCTGCTGGTAGTTTACAGACAATTGGTCTATTTTTAGTTGTCGATTTTGTTCCAACGCCATAGTAACCGCTGCGTTTAAAGAAATGCTATCCGTCTGCGCATTTGCTTTTACTGAGGGCAGTAAAAATACCAATAGCAACAATTTTCAAAAAAAATGTATAAGATAGGAAGCACAAATAAAGTCAGAAAAGTGGCGATTAATAATCCACCTATTACCACCGTCGCCAGTGGACGTTGCACCTCCGCCCCTGCACCATTACTCAATGCCATGGGCAAAAATCCGAGCGAAGCTACGGTGGCTGTCATCAAAACAGGCCGTAACCGTTCCTGAGCACCTGTAATCACCGCCTGCATGATGTCGGTTTCACCAAGTGCCCGAAGTCTTTTGAATTCAGCGACGAGTACAATTCCATTCAAAACGGCCACCCCAAACAATGCAATAAAACCGATTCCTGCGCTAATACTAAACGGCATTTGGCGCATGTACAAAGCGAAAACCCCTCCCATTGCAGATAACGGAATGGCGGAGTAAATCAGTAAACTTTCTTTTATTGAGCCAAAAGCAAAGTATAATAAAATGAAAATCAACAGCAGCGAAACCGGCACAGCTATCATGAGTCGGTCACGGGCGGCATTCAGGTTTTCAAAGGCACCCCCATAGGTCAGGTAATAACCTGCTGGCAACACCATGTTTTTACTTTCCAAAACTTTCAAGTCATTCACAATACTTTGCACATCTCTATCTTTTATATTGAAACCCACTATAATTCTACGTTTTGCATCTTCACGCTGAATCTGATTAGGACCTAGCTTAATGGCTACCTCCGCCACTTGCGACAAAGGTATTTGTTCTCCGGATGGCCGTGGAATCAACAGATTTCGAATATCCTCCACATTTCTTTTACCTTGAGGACCCAAGCGCACCACCAAATCGTAACGACGTTCCCCTTCGAAAACCATCCCGCTACTTTGACCGGCAAAAGCAGTGTTCACAATCCGATTCACGTCTGAGATATTTAATCCGAACTGCGCCATAGCACTCCGATTATAATTGATCAAAATCTCGGGAAGTCCAGAAACCGTTTCCACATACAAATCTTTGGTACCGCTCACCTCCTTTACCAGCTCACCCAATTGTTTGGCATAATGAGATAGAGAGTCCAAATCTTCTCCAAAAATCTTCAAAACTACATCTTGGCGTGCACCGGTCATGAGTTCATTAAAACGCATTTGAACGGGGTATTGAAAACCAAAAGTAACACCGGGTACTGCTTTTAGAGCTTCCCCCATTTTTTCGGATAACTCATTAAAGGTCGTCGCCGAAGTCCACTCCGACTTATCCTTCAAAATAATCATCAAGTCACTGGCTTCCATCGGCATAGGATCCGTGGGCACTTCGCCACTTCCGATTTTGGTCACCACTTTTTCCACTTCCGGAAATTGAGCTTTGAGGATATGTGCCGCTTTCTGCGTGTATTTTAGAGTTGTTGAAAGATTGCTACCCGCTAATACCCTGGTTTCCACCGCAAAATCCCCTTCCTCCAAGGCTGGAATAAACTCACCTCCCATATTGGCGATGACTATCACCGAAATTGTAAAAAGCACTAGGACGCTAGCTAAAATCATTTTCGGGTACTTCAAAGCACCTAATAATCCCCTTTTGTATACCCTCGTAATTCGTTCGACCAAACGATCCGAAATATTGGGTTTCGTTTTGATATTTTTGCTCAATACCCAGGCACTCATCATGGGAATGTAGGTCAATGACAGTATAAAAGCACCGACCAGTGCGAAGGCTACGGTTTGTGCCATAGGTTTAAACATTTTACCTTCAATCCCTTGTAAAGTAAATATGGGCAAGTAGACGATCAGAATAATAATTTGTCCAAAAACGGCACTATTCATCATGCGCCCAGCGGTGGTTTTTACTTCCTCATCCATCTCCTTTTGAGAAACTTTTAGTATACCCGCCTTTTTGAAGTTGCCTCCCAAATGATGCATCACCGCCTCTACGATAATCACAGCTCCATCGACGATAAGCCCAAAATCCAATGCACCTAAACTCATGAGGTTGCCGCTTATACCAAAAGTGTTCATCATGATCACCGCAAAAAGCATGGACAATGGAATCACAGAAGCCACCAACAAACCTGCCCGAAAGTTCCCTAAAAAAAGTACTAGTACAAAAACCACGATCAATGCTCCTTCGAGTAAATTCTTTTCAACGGTTCCAATAGCATTGTTTACCATTTTGGAACGATCCAGAAAAGGCTCAATGACCACTCCTTCTGGAAGTGTTTTCTGAATTTGAGCAATCCGATTTTTAACATTAATAATAACTTCACTCGAATTGGCACCTTTTAGCATCATCACCACGGCACCCGCCACCTCCCCTTCGTCGTTATAAGCCATAGCACCGTAACGTGTAGCAAAGCCAATTTTCACTTCTGCCAAATCTCGGATAAAAACAGGCTGACCATCGCCCATTGACTTAACGGGTATAAGGCCAATATCGTCGGTGGTTTTCACGAGCCCTTCGCTTCGTATCGACAGTACCGTTGGCCCCTTTTCGATATACGCGCCTCCGGTATTCTGGTTATTACTTTCGAGGGCTTTAAAAATATCGTCTATGGTTACTTGGTAAGAAAGCAGTTTATCCGAATTTACCTCTACGGTATATTGTTTCAATTTACCTCCAAAACTGCTCACCTCGGCTACACCTTCCACACCGAGGAGTTGTCGACGTACGATCCAGTCTTGAATGGTACGCAACTCGGAGGCATCATAACGATGGGCGTAACCCACTTTGGGACGCACCACATACTGGTATATTTCACCAAGTCCAGTACTAATCGGCCCCAATTCTGGTATCCCAATTCCTTTGGGTATCTCGGTCTGAACTTTTTGGAGCCGTTCCGCAACCTGCTGTCTGGCCCAATAGACATCTATATTATCTTTAAAAACGATGGTGACCAAAGACAGGCCAAACCGTGAAAAACTCCGAATTTCTTTAATTCCACCTATATTACTGTTCGCCTGTTCGATGGGAAACGTGACCAAACGCTCTATATCCGTGGCCCCGTATGAGGGCGCGACTGTTATGACCTGTACCTGATTGTCGGTGATGTCGGGTACTGCGTCAATGGGTAGCTTTGTTACTTCATAGCTACCATAAGCTATCAGGGCTAATACCAATAGCCCGATAACAAGCTTGCGTTCTACGGCAAACTCAATAATTGTTTTAAGCATAATAATT
Organism: uncultured Dyadobacter sp.; assembly: GCA_963976315.1. GTDB lineage: Bacteria > Bacteroidota > Bacteroidia > Cytophagales > Spirosomataceae > Dyadobacter. Next base: position 1,913 of record CAXBLH010000293.1, on the reverse strand, counting down.
CCTTCTAATCTGAATATTGTTCAGAATATGAATACTACGGTACTTTATCAGTACTGTTTTTGTCAATCAGTAAAAAGAATTAGACGAATCGTGGCGGTTGCCAAATGGTAGAGAGGTAATTACTTGCGCAGAATCTATTCGCATACGCATAGTGGGGCGACTGCATAATATGGACAGTCTTTAATTTAAATACATAGGTGCATATTTTGGTAGGCACCGAAATGGCACTTAGTAAAGTAGGATGATTGTCGTGTGATTTGAATGGCAGCTTTCTGTCCAAATCCACATCTGGTTTGTCGTCCGTATCTTCCCCGTAATGCTCCAACAAAAAACCTAAAAAGGTAAGGTTACTGTTCCAGGCTTTATGCTGTTGAAAATGACCTATCAATACAGGTAGTTTTACCAGCTCAATCAGCTCAGTGGTTGAGAGGAAGTAAAGTACGAGTAAAAATAATGAAATGGTCCTTTTCAAAAGTCAGTCAAATTGTAAAACGAGAATATAAAGATAGTATCAAATCAAACTCAACCTACAAAACGAACGACAATATAGCCCAAGAAAGGCTCATTTGTAATGGAGCTAAATAAGCTTGAATATATTTATAAAAAATATTTTCAACATAACAAACTTAGAAACAATAGGATACATTTTTTTGTTATATTTTTTTCAAAAAACTGCTTTTAAATTAAAAATCTATCACTACTTTTGCACCACGATTTACTTATCCCGTCGGGGAAACAGTCAAAAAGTAAACGGTTTGGTAGTTCAGTTGGTTAGAATACATGCCTGTCACGCATGGGGTCGCGGGTTCGAGTCCCGTCCAGACCGCAAAAAGCTCAGAGAAATCTGGGCTTTTTTTGGTTTACAAGAAATATTAGAATACATGCCTGTCACGTTTGGGGTAGTGCCGGGGCGTCGATACGCCGGTTCGTCGCTAAGATTCGAGTCCCGCCGGATGGCCGTATCCCCAACCGCAAAATCAGCAACGCCTGCCCGGTCAGAGAAATCTGGGCGGCAGGCGTCCCTGATTTTTTTGGTTTACAAGAAATACTAGAATTACCATTTTATATAGCTAACGCTAATCGGTTTGGTAGTGCCATTAGTTAGAACACGTATCTGTCACGTATGGCATCTGCCGTGACTTCATTACGCCGTTTTGTCGGTAGGATTCAAATCCCGTCGAATGGCCGAACCTCCCACCCCAAAATCAGGAACGCCTGCCTAGTCAGAGAAATCTGAGCGGCAGGCATCTCTGATTTTTTTTGGTTTTATACCAAACACTAGAATTACCATTTTATATAGCTCACGCTAATCGGTTTGGTAGTGCCATTAGTTAGAACACGTATCTGTCACGTATGGCATCTGCCGTGACTTCATTACGCCGTTTTGTCGGTAGGATTCAAATCCCGTCGAATGGCCGAACCTCCCACCCCAAAATCAGGAACGCCTGCCTAGTCAGAGAAATCTGGGCTTTTGTGATTGTAAACCTTTCAAAGTTTGGTTATATCCCAGTACGCAAACAATACCGCTTCAAACTTTCCAGAGACCAACCTAGCCTTACCGTATAATAATTAAACGAAAAAATATCACTCCGGCGCTATTACTTACTTTGGAAATTAATGTAATGTTTTCTAGATTTAGAAACTGCAAGTGACTTGGAAATAAAGAACGACATCAAACAATTACAAACGTTTAAAATTGGATAATTTTGACCGCCTACATATAGAATTTAACTATTTAATAGTGAAGACTTTAAGTAGATAGTAGTATCCGTATAAATGCGATATAGACGCAATGGTTGCGTCTATACTAATGTTAGCGGTCAGGCTATGACGACACAACCGACAACATACGCACAGACAAAAACGTGAAATAATTTTGACTAAAAAGAAATACGACTGGTGGACAAGAAATT
>CAXBLH010000292.1:0-7279 GCA_963976315.1 uncultured Dyadobacter sp. | reverse complement strand
ATATAAGATTGATTATTTTCTGGGTCTATAATTCCTAAGGAAACCACCTGCATGCGTAGATCAGGGTGGTTGAATAGTGCTGTACAGCATTCTTTCTTACAACCAATATGCGGAGCTCCGCCGTCCTGAACAGTACCCAAAAATAATGAGTGAGGTTTCATGAACAGTAGTTATGGTAGTGTCTTTTTTGGAAGTGCTTTTTAGGGCTTTGCATGCAAGCTCATGTGTAAATTCAAATCGCTGAATTGAGCCTTCTTTTTCCAGGTCAGATGGACTTGTAACTTCTATAACGGTATTTTCAAAGCGATTGAAGGCCATCTTGTAACTTTCAAGTCGCTGTTTCCATCGAATATCTGAATCCATTTTGAATATAAGGTTGTATCAAAAATAAATAATTACATCATCCAATACTCCCAATTTTTTGTCACAATATCAAAACACAAAAAAAGCAGACGGAAAACGCCTGCTTTTTAATTTAACACCATATTGCATCACTATATCTCTACTTTGCCCACATTCTCAAAAACAAGATCTCCGTTTGCATTTATTTCCATCATAATCACGGTATCCTTGGCGACCTGCCCACTCAGAATACCCTTAGAAAGTTCGTTTAAAATTTTACGTTGCAGCACTCTTTTTAGAGGTCTTGCGCCATAGTTTGGATCAAAACCCTCTTCGCCTAACTTCGTAAGTGCTTCTTCTGTTGCATCTAAAGTAATACCTTGTTCCAGTAATAACTGACGGATTCCCTTAAACTGAATATCGACGATCTTGCGAATATTTTGCATCGATAATGGTTCGAAAAGTACGATCTCATCAATTCGGTTCAAGAATTCAGGTCGTACAGAGGCTTTCAGTAAATCCAATACTGCTTTTTTCGCTTCTTCCACTACCAATGTATGGTTCCAACCTTCGTCTTCCGCATATTTCTCTTGGATGATATGGCTACCAATGTTGGAAGTCATGATGATAATCGTATTCTTAAAGTTAGCCACACGGCCTTTATTGTCGGTGAGTCTTCCTTCGTCGAGTACTTGTAACAAAATGTTCCAAACATCGGGGTGTGCTTTTTCAATTTCGTCCAATAAAATCACACTATATGGTTTTCTTCGAACAGCTTCGGTCAATTGGCCTCCTTCATCATAGCCAACATATCCCGGAGGAGCTCCTACTAAGCGGCTTACAGCATGGCGTTCTTGGTATTCACTCATGTCAATTCGAACGATGGCATTTTCGTCATTAAATAAATACGCTGCCAGTGTTTTTGCAAGTTCGGTTTTACCTACGCCTGTTGGTCCTAAAAATAAGAAACTACCAATGGGCTTTTTAGCATCCTGCAAGCCCGCTCGGCTTCTCCGTACTGCATCCGAAACTACTTCAATTGCTTCATTCTGGCCGGCAACACGTTGGTGTAAATGGGCTTCCAGTTTCAAGAGTTTTTCACGATCACTTTGAAGCATTTTACTCACCGGTATCCCTGTCCATTTTCCTACAATCTCGGCAATATGCTCAGGTGTAATTTCCTCTGTGACTAAGCTTCCTTCATTTTCAGAGGCCTCCAAAGTTGCTAACTGTTGCTGAACCTCTGGAATTCTACCATAGCGTATCTCCGCTACCTTGGCCAAATCACCCCCTCTTTCTGCTTGTTCGGCCTCAAATTTGAGTTGATCTGCTTTTTCTTTTAAAGACCTTATTTCATTTACTTTGCCTTTTTCAAGTTCCCATTGCGCCTTAAGAGCATTTCTATTTTCGCTGAGATCCTCGATTTCTTTATTTAAAACTGATTCCTTTTCTTTATTGTTTTCGCGACGAATTGCCTCGCGTTCAATTTCTAGTTGCATTATTCTGCGGTTCAGTTCATCCAGCTCTTCAGGCACACTGTCCATTTCAAGACGGAGTTTTGAAGCTGCTTCGTCCATCAGGTCAATGGCTTTGTCGGGCAAGAAGCGATCGCTGATATAACGATTCGAAAGTTCTACGGCCGCAATAACGGCATCGTCCTGAATGCGTACACCATGGTGCAGCTCATACTTGTCCTTGATACCGCGCAAGATACTAATCGCATCCGCAATATTGGGTTCATCCACGATAACGGTCTGGAAGCGACGTTCCAATGCCTTGTCTTTTTCCACGTACTTTTGATACTCTTTCAAAGTAGTAGCACCTATTGCATGCAACTCTCCCCTTGCCAAAGCGGGTTTCAGTAAGTTTGCTGCATCCATAGCTCCTTCGCCACCACTACCAGCACCAATCAGGGTATGGATCTCGTCTATGAAAAGTACGATTTCTCCGTCGGAGTCCGTTACTTCCTTAATAACCGCTTTAAGTCTTTCTTCAAACTCGCCTTTGTATTTGGCACCCGCAATTAATTGGCCTAAATCAAGAGATACAATGATCTTGGATTTTAAATTTTCGGGAACATCGCCTTGTACAATTCTTTGTGCAAGGCCCTCCACAATGGCTGTTTTACCTACACCAGGTTCTCCCAGAAGTATAGGGTTGTTCTTGGTTCTACGACTTAGAATTTGCAAAACACGCCTAATTTCTTCGTCTCGTCCAATCACCGGATCTATCTTTCCGGCTTTTGACATTTCGTTTAAGTTTTTGCTATACCTTTCCAATGAACGGTATTTAGCTTCTGCATTTTGATCTTTCACAGGATTATTTTTACCTCTAAGTTCTTTTATCGTATTTATAAATTCTTTCTCTTTAAACCCCAGCTCTTTCATCATTTTAGCTGTGGCATCATTTCCACTCATGATACCCAAAAGTAACACTTCGATACTTATGAATTCGTCTCCGAATTCTTTTAGGAAGGTTTGAGCCTTGGTGGTGGCAGCCGCAAAATCATTCCCCAAATAGGGCTGCCCACCTGATACTTTTGGGTATTTATGGATAATTTCTGTAAGCCTCTCAGAAACTATCTCTTTTGATATGTTCAGTTTGTTGAACAGAAATAGTGCTGTATTCGGGTCTTCTTCAAGTATTGATTTAAATATATGTCCAGTTTCAATGGCTTGTTGTTGGTTCGACTGTGCCATTTGCGCTGCATGCTGGATCACCTCCTGCACCTTGATAGTATATTGGTTAAAGTCCATTTTGTTGGCAGTTTCGTTGAATATATACAAATAGAGAAAAAACTTGTTCCAAGGATGGTTTTCGGAAATAATGGCAGGTTTCTTACTGATTATTAACTAGGACTGTCATAATGTCGTATATTCTTTATTTGTAGTAGTGTTTTGTGTTAAATATTGTAGATAATATTTATTAATATTGTTACATTGTTATTTATATAATATAATATACTAGGTATAACAATGTGTAGTATGGCATATCTCAAAATTTGGTTTGGCGTAATGATCTGTATCATTTTTCATCACGATGTCGTGCGTGCGCAAATTACCTATTTCGACCAAGATTATTCAAATGCGGCATCAGTTAGCAATACTAGTTTAGGGTTTGATAGCTACATTCAAACAATGACTTCTTCTTATAATTTAGGCAACGGAAGTTTAGAGTTGTTACGAGAAAAGAATGGGGATGCTTCTCAAACTTCTGGGTTGGTAAGAGCGGTAAGAACTACCTCATTTTCACCCAACCCTGAAACGTTGTATATACAAATGACTTTTTATGCACGCGATCTTTTTAATGATATAGCTGCGCCAAATGGACTGTATTTTTATATTGGGGAGGGGTTTAATGCTGGTAATAATTCTATTCCTTCCAATAGTTTAATGTTTGCACGTATCAGCCTTAGCTTTACTCTCAATTACTTTGTGGTTCATGATTTAGCTAAAAATGTATCCAGTGTGCCCATTTCAAACCTACAACCAGTTACCATTACATGGGTCCTTAACAATTCAAATGCCTCGGTTCCATATAAATTTCCCGAAAATGTGAGTATTGCAAATCACCTTGTCGGTCCTCAAAAATATGATGTTTGGGTAAATAACGACTTATTGGTCGATGAAGTGGCGGCATATCCTGCACCCAATACAGGTGTAAACGCTTTCTCTTTTAACAAGCTGAGTAATTTTGAAATTAGGTATAACAATGGTTTTGGAGCCATTGTATTCCAGGATATCAAAATTCGAAATATCGATGGTATACTACCCGTATATTTTCAACAGTTCAGTGCCGTGCTTTTTAACCAGCAGGTAAATTTGAATTGGACGATGGAGACGCGCCAAGAACCAATTTTGAATTACACTATTCAAAGAAGTAAGAATGGAAGCGACTTTGAAGTCATCAACCAATTAAAGGTTTTGGGAGGAAACGACTTTTCATGGACAGACATTTCGCCCATGCAGGGTTTGAATTATTATCGGATATTTGCTACCAATAGTAAGGGTTTGGTACTGGCTCAAAGTAAACTTAAAGTAGTTGAAAATCAGGCTTCTTCGAATGGTAGTAATTATGTATATCCTAATCCTGCTTCACGAGCTGTATTAAATTTAAATAGCGCTCATTCACAACATATTGTGCTGTACACGAGTAATGGTACCCTAATTCCTACCACAACAGTTCCTGATGTTCAAACCCAAATTACTCAAATATATCCTAAGCAATTACTACAACCTGGAATATATGTTTTGCAATTTTATCAGGAACAAGTTTTACAGAGACTTTCAGTATTGGTAGAATAAAAATGATGCTCAGAAAGGGAGTTGTAAATTTTTTTATTGCCATTTTGCTCCTTTTTGTGTTAATTCAACTTCATTTTTTGATATTCCTAGATTTGTTATTTATTTCGAATTAAAATGTTAGAAGTTGAAGAACAGTGGAGGCAATTTCTTAAAGGAGATATGGAAGCATTTGAAAAAGTGCTTAATATCCATTTTAAGGATTTGTTTTACTATGGTTCCAAATTTTCTAAAAATCAGGAGTTTGTAAAGGATGCCATACAGGATCTCTTTCTTAACCTTTGGGAGAAACGAGGGAATTTGAGTGACGATATTCCAGTAAAGGCATACCTAATGGCTTCCCTTCGCAGAATTATGCATAGGTCAGCATTAGTTCAAACCAAAATACCTGGAATACCATTGGAAGCCAACAGTCAGGTGTTCGAGGTAGAATTATCGATAGAGCATAAATGGATTGAGCAGGAGTCTACGGAACAGCGGGCACAGAAAATCAAAACTTCTATTGAGGAGCTACCAGCGCGACAAAAGGAAGTGATATACTTGAAATATTTTCAGGAATTGAATCGTTCCCAAATCTCCGAAATTATGGGAGTCTCCCCACAAACAGTATCAAATCTGCTTCAAATAGCCCTGGGACAACTCAAAAAGCATTTTAAAGTGGAATTCTTAACGTTCTTCTTTTTTTACTTTCAGTAGGACCTTCTCGCTTCTGGTAAATTTATTCCTAATCTTCATTTATTATTGTTGTTTGTCAATATGCTTATTATCAGCATATTGTATTTTATTTTGATTTTTTCTTGAAAAAATATTCAGATTCTTTGGTATCTCTGAAAGGTTTGTGTCTATCGTAAGTTAGTAGCTGTCTTTATTCATGAATAAATATAATAAATACCGAATTGAAGATTTTGTGTGGGATCAGGAGTTCCGTCAGTGGGTATTGTCACCAAATCGTGAGAATAATCGCCTATGGACGGAATGGTTGGCACAAAACCCAAGTTTAGAAGCAGATATAAATGCGGCTAGGGAAATTGTGCTTTCGCTAAAAATGAATGAACCGCAAATTTCAGTGGAGCTACAAGCCGAAACAGTATCCAAGATTATCAAAAAGGTTAAGGGGAAAGAAAAGTCGAAAAATGAAGAAAAACTAAACCAAGTGCCCATCTTTAGCTTCTGGGTGAAAATTGCAGCAATTCTTGCCGTTTTTGTGGGTATATCTTGGTTTGTGTTCTTGAAACTAAATGTAACTTCTGACTTTGCTTTTAGGCCCACTATATTGAAAGAAGATATTAGTGGTGCGACCAGTATGGAGGTGAGGCGTAATGAGTCGGATTCTACCCAAAAAATAGTGTTGATTGATGGTAGTAAAGTTTGGTTGAAACCAAACGGGTCCATCCGGTATTCCAAAGATTTTAATCTCTCAAAACGGGATATTTACCTGTCAGGAAATGCCTTTTTTGAAGTGGTCAAAAATCCCGACAAACCCTTTTTCGTTTATACCAAAGATTTGGTAACCAAAGTGCTAGGTACCAGCTTTACGGTGGATGCTTACGATGACTCAAAGGACATTACGGTATCGGTTAAAACAGGTCGAGTTTCTGTTTTCGCTCCGTCGGATCCTAATTTTAGTCGAAGAACTACGGATTTGGAATTGGAGGGGGTAATCTTAAATCCGAATCAGAAAATAACCTTCAATAAAAAGGAGGTGCGAATGGTGAAGTCTATCATCGATGAACCGTCGATAATTTTGCCCCAGTCGTATGCCGTAGTTTTCGATTTCGAAGAAACTCCCGCCAACCAAGTATTTGATAAAATAGCGAAGGCCTATGGAATTGAAATTTTGTATGACAAAGAATTGCTAAAAGGATGCCCACTAACAGCCTATTTGGATTCTCAGAATTTGTACGAAAAACTGAATATTGTTTGTAAGGCAGTGGAAGCACAATATGAGATTATAGATGGCCAAATATTTATTTATAGCCATGGCTGTCAAAGTTTTAAATAAAATAACCTTAAAATTAATTTGAAACCTTAACCCAGTACATTAAAAAAAAACAGCAGTAAATTAAAAAGAGTCGACAATGTTCCCGCATTGCCGACTCAAGAAATTTCCCGAAAGGTTAACCACCCAAATGTCTCCAGAAATGGAGAGCGGGAATGCTTTGCCAATTTTGAAAACTTAACAAAACATTCAAATCTATGAAAAAACCGATACAATTCCATCGGGTACTACTTTGGACCATGCGAATAACAGCCACTCAGCTATTTATTGCCTTGCTTTTTTTGGGTAATACCTATGCTTATAATTCAAAAGCCCAATCTCTTTTAAGCCAAAAAATTACCATTGTAGCCAATGGCTTAGAGGTGCGGAAAGTTTTAAATCAACTTGAAAAACAGGTAGATGTCAAATTTGTTTTTAGTTCTAAAATAATTCAATCCAAACGAAAAGTAACGGTGGAAGCCCGTAACGAACCCCTGGAGGAGGTTTTGGAAAAGGTCTTGTCTCCCTTAGGATTGGAATACGAGCTTTCCGGTAAAATTATAATTCTAAAAAGGGTGGATTCCTCTCCAGAATTATTAAACAAGAGAGGGGTTTCCATGGAAAAGGAAACAATAAGAGCAGTGACAGGGAAAGTTTT
>CAXBLH010000291.1:0-7283 GCA_963976315.1 uncultured Dyadobacter sp. | reverse complement strand
GTTTCGGTAACGATACTTTTACCCTTCAACAATATAGTTACATGAGGTAAAGGTTGTTGATCGTCACTGGAAATCACCTTGCCTGTTAGCACCCGAGAGGTTTGTGCCTCCACCAATAGCACCAGTAAAACCCCAGCTATACTTAGAAACAGTTTTAGAAATGTATTGTTCAATTTCATAAAAGGTTAAGATTTAAATGTATTATGTATGACATAATAAAGGTAAGGTTTTTATAATGTTGATTCCAAGCAACTTGGCTAATATTTTTTTTATGATGATGTCCAATAGGGGAATGGAAGAATTATTTCTACCACAAAACTTCCGCCCCGATGGGGCTAGCCTCACAGGCCAACCACAATTTCAGGAGCGTTTTACAGGGATGCGGTTCTAAAAATTTACAACTTAATTATAGTTTACAGAAAACGACGGTCTCCCTCATTTAAAGCCTAACAAAAACTTGTAAGGGGCGATAGGTTATTAGAAAAACAGTTCTCCTAAATCCATATAAATACAGCGCGGTGGCAAACTGCTACTTATTTAAACTAAGACAACCATTGGTAGATTAACCAAAAAAAGGCAATTTTGTAATACATAATACAGGAATCAATACGATGGAAAATATCATTGGAAGCATTAAAAGTATCGACACCAGTTCATTAGTGGATAAGGTTGAAAGCAATTTGATCGCTTTGTTTATAGAAAAGGACTTTAAAGTAGGAGATTCAATCCCTAAGGAACTTGAACTAGCACAGTCATTAGGAGTGAGCAGAACAGTTGTCCGCGAAGCAATGTTACGGCTGCGTTTAATGGGACTGGTAGAATCAAAAAAACACCGCGGTGCCGTTATCACTAGTCCCGACTTGGTGTCAATACTTGAAAAAAGTATGAATCCAAGAATACTAGATGACAATACGCTGAAAGAAATTTTTGAAATGCGACTTTCGCTGGAAATAGGAATGGCGGATTTTATAATGGAGCGAATCACACCGGATGATATTACCGCATTGAAAACAATTGTGGAGAAAGAACCTTCAGATTCCAAGAAAATGATATTTCAGATACACCACGAAATAGAATTTCATGGTAAGCTATATGAAATCACTAGAAATGAGACGATGAAGAAATTTCAAAGAATGCTTTTACCAGTATTCGATTATGTACATAAAAGCGGGTTAGTACGCAAATACGCTACCAATCCAGACTTCGTTTCACATAAAGGAATTGTTGATATCATTGAAAACGGCAATGCGGAACAATTACGTAACGGCATGCGTAGTCACTTAGAAAACCATTTTGCCAGGTTGTTTTAATAGAAATATCATCCGGCAAAAGTTTCGATTTTTTCAAATTAGGTCCAATACCGTATTATATATACCAAAAAAATATTCCATGAATTGACACTATCATTTTGTCTGATAGCCCATTGTAACCAGATAAACGGCATACTCAAAGGACTGGGTGTAATAGATACCCATTTCATGATGCTATACTTGCCGTCTCTTGCCAGCAGTAGCCTAATGATACATGATATTTTGGGAAAAATGAATTTAGTGTAATCCGTCAAGTACGATACCATGTTGCCAACGCGTGGGAAGGAAGAAATATGGCGGTATTTGTAAATGATATTCCCCTCGCCACCCTGGAATTAAAAAAACGCTTGGACAGGACAAACCACCAAGGTAAACGGTATCAGACAGTACAAGCATGACCGTGATACCAAACAACCGCTGTTACCATTTGAAAGGTGCATCGTGCACTTTGCCGTAGACACCGATAAAGTATATATGGCCAAATGGCCTCTATTATTTCCTTTGAAGTGGTGGCATGGAAGGTGCGATTCTGGTTTTTGAAGTTTCTGATACCGAAACTGGTAGTCACCACTAAGGAAGATGTATTCATTGATGAACTACTGGAATCAGTGGACTTGACGACATTTGGCTTAGAAAGAACCCGCCTAAACCACACTACAGCCTTAGACGACTACGAGGCGGAACTATACCCACAAAATGCCAATGAACGAGGGGCACCTCAAAACGAACTAGAGGCCAACCAACCGGATGAAATCATCAGGAGTTTTAATGAAAGGTGGTTCCACGCCTGGGACGCAACGCCAGAAGACCAACGGGTTAATTCGTCACCCTAAATAAATTCGTGCAAGCACACCCTGATTTCCAAAACAAAGTAGCCAATAACCCAGACATCCAAAACAGAGACTTGCCTTTAAAAAAAATAGTGGATGAAATAATGACCCAGCAACGAAAAAAAGACCTTAGCCTTACAAACTCTTCGCCACCAACGAAGCTTTTAACCATTCGGTTTTCGATATGATAAACCGAATGAGTAAATTGAGAGGAAAAGCTAGTTACATTTCAATAGGAATGAAATGGTTAGTAGTTTTTTTTTAAAATTTTATTCCAACTATGTCGGCCTGACTTGTGTCCCATAGGCATCTCTATTCTAAAACTGATCCACCCACTTTTTTGGCATGAAACAGTACTACTTTTCCGGATTTTTTTTCATTTGTTTACTATTGGTAAGCTGCGGTAAATACAACCCCGACCCAGCCGTAATTATCCCCAACCATAATATCACCTCACTTTGGGCAGCTACTACTTTGGATTATACCCGGTCAACCATTCCTTTTTTTAAATCGCCAACATTTATTTCGCGCTCACTGGGCTATACTGGCTTGGTAATGTATGAGTCGGTGGTACATGGAAGCTCCCAATTTCAATCTATTGCCAGCCAACTAAATGGGTTAGGTACTTTGAGTAAGCCCGAAAGCGGCAAAACCTACGACTGGGAAATCGCTTGCAGTGCCGGTCAGGCTACGATTCTGAAAAGGCTGTGGCATAACCAGGCCCAGTCGGGATTTAGTAAAATTGATTCTCTTGAATCCTTAATCCTCCAGGAAAAACGGGATGCCATGGTAGCGGAAGCGATTATTAGCCGTTCTATCGAATATGGCCAAAAGATCGCTCACGAAATAGGCGATTGGGCAGAAACGGATGGTGGAAAAGATGGGAATATTAATTTATATGACGGATCGTATAAACTTCTAACGGGTAATCAGCATTGGACACCACCTTTCGGAGGCCAAGCATTTACAAACGCTCCGTTACATCCCAACTGGGGAAACAACCGTAATTTTATCTTTAAAAATGCACAAAACACCATGCCCGAAATGATGGTATACGAAACCCTGAAAGGTTCTAAAAACTACAACCAATTTTTGGAAGTCTATAGCATTCAAAAAAGCTATCCCAGTCACAGAAAGAAATGGCCATTTGGTGGAGCGACGACCCCAGTACCACCTACTCTCCGCCCGGGCATTCCTATAATATCGCATTAATTTTGGTAAACCAAACACAGCCGGATTTGTTCAAATCGGCCGCTATCTTTGCAAAAACGGGCATAGCAGTAGCAGAAGCCTTTGTCAATTGTTTCCGCTGCAAATACCATTATTCCTCAGTCCGCCCCACGGCTTATATACAACGATTTATCGACAAAGATTTTACGCAGTTTTGGCCAGAACCCCCTTTCCCCGCATTCATTTCGGGACATTCCACACAGGCTGCCGCCGCAGCCACCGTTCTGATGAGTGAAGTTTCTAATGAAACTGAATTTTTTGATACTACCCATCAAGGAAGGCCCAAGGATGCAGAAAGAAATATTGGTTTTAAGACAAGGCGCTTTTCCAGAATTTGGGATATGGCCGAAGAGTGTGGTTATTCCAGAATCTATGGGGGTATCCATACACAAGATGATAATTTAAAAGGGTTAGCAGAAGGTCAACGGATTGGTGAAGCTATTAATGGGTTGAACTGGAAGCATTAAGATAACGGATCCATCAATAATTATTACAAGGCATTGGCTTATAGAGAAAATGGTGGAGGTCCATCCAAAAAGGAGCTTATAGTCCGCGACCAATCAAAGAACCTGATCACGAATGATTTTGGGAAAAGACTTTTGTGCCTATAACTAGATGCAGATCCTGCTAAAGTCTTACCTAATTATATGGCTGTTCAAAATCTGTGGTTTGAGACGCAACAATACTCCTTATATAATAGGAGTGCCACCTCCATCCCCCTAGTACCATCAAGCTACTTCTCAAAACTACTTGGCGGCTCGTCCCCTAATTTAATAAGCAAACTCTGTCTTAGAAAAACGGTTTCGACGGAGGAGTTATAGATCAAAATTAGAAAAGAACGTTCTACTACGAAGGAAAATCTACAAGTAGGATAGTCCAAAGTCGTTTTTCTCAGTATTGCAATAGAACTAGTACTTAGGCAGCAAGTTGAAATTTAAAATGTTAAGTAGACTTGTTAACTTTATGTTAAGTAAAAGATAGCCCATTATCCCTATTCTGGCCTGTTTTCCTAGTTTATGACCCCCAAAGGGTAGGACCTACAGAGCATTACACACCTTCCGTAACAATAAATTAATCAATCACTTATTTGGAAAATGGTTAGCATTTCTTAAATTTATGATTAACAAATGGCCTAGAACCGCCAAAAAGCAATATCGTTCTCAATTTGGTTTAATATTTGTTAACAATCGTAGTTATTTAAAACCCCTTTATGTGGATGAATTCTAAAACAAGAATTATGAAACTACTGCCTAAACAGTTTTGCAAATTAGCAAGTGTTTTTTTAGCCTCATCGGTGGCGATAGGCCAGACCCATGCACAGGACGTGCTGGTGATGGATAGTCTGGCCATTTCAAATCGGAGCGGCATCGAAAACAGCTTACAGGGAACAGTTGCCGGACTAAGGGTGAAAAATTGGACCGGTACTTCTGGTATCCAATCAGTCATCAATCTTCGCGGTTTAAGTCTAGACCCGACCAACGACTCGGCGCTCCCGTTAATTCTCATTAACGGAGTACCTGTCATTACCAGCCCATCAAGCGTCACGGGAATTAACCCGTTGAGCTATTACTCACCTGAACAGATTGAACGGATTGAAATCATTAAATCCGTCGACAAGTTAGCAGCCTATGGCGTACAAGCGCCCAATGGTGCTATTAACATCATTATGAAAGGAGGAAAAACGGGTCCACTGCATTTAAGAGGATCGGCCTCAGCAGGGGTCAATTTCCTCAATGAATTCGATTATCGAAAAGATGCCTTTTATGACTTCAATACCACAGCCCGAAGGAAGGTATTCGGTAGCGGGTCCCTTGTTCATGAACAAAGTATCCTCGTAGATGGTGGTGGAGATTATGGATCCTATTTGTTCGGACTAAACAATTATACCGATGAAGGACTATTAAAATCGACGAAATTTGGTAGACAATCCTTATTCCTAAACGCCAAATACAATATTACCCCAAAACTCACTGCTCACTTTTACAATAATTTATCCCTCGCAAATCGAGACAGCCGCTACGCAGGCGAATATAATCGGGCATTTACATTACCTGTGATAGGTGACGAAACGTTTTTTATGGACAAAAAACGAAATGTGGCCTTCTTGTCTTCGATCGGTCTCTCTTACAAGTTGAGCGAAGGCCTTAGCATTAACTCCACTGCCGGAATATCCTACGAAGGAGCCAGCAGGGATCTTTACATCCCGTCCAATATCCTTAAAGGAAGCATTTATGCATCCAGTGAGGCTTATAAACGACAGCTCATTACGATCAATACTTCCCTGAATTATGTCCGCACCCTTTCAGAAGACTGGGATATGGACTTAAAATTGGGTCACGAACTTCGGAGCACCGACAACCGGCTTACTTCTGTAGGCGGTGCGCGAAGCTTGGAAAGTGGTGGATCCAACTATGTGAAAGTAGTAACAGGCTACAATGCCAGCCAAACGGACGCACTATCTGATCACGATGTAGAACAGCTAGTGGGTTTTTATGGAATAGGTAAATGGAGCTATCGGGATGACCTTAAGCTCAACCTAGTACTCAGAACAGATGGGAGTTCGCTCTACCAAAATAAATGGGCGTTTTATCCAGCTCTGGGTGTCGTATATAACCTAGCGAACACGACTAAGCTCCCTGTTACAATAAACGCTTCGGTAGGCAAAATGGGCGTTTTGAACCGTCCTCAATCCTACCGCGGAGAGCTAGAGGCGAAAGGCGATTATTATAATGGTAACTCCTTGGGAATTGGGCAGTTGTACCCTGCTTTCCGGAATGCAAAAAGTGTAGACGTATTTCAAATAGATGCTGGACTTACCTTCCAGATCAATCCGTCGTTTACGGTTGCGGTTAATTACTTTAATAAATCCTACCAAGATTTTATTTATAAGCGCTACTTACCTAATAACGAAGGAATTGATTTTCAGTATGAAACAGGTGGAAAACTGGGACTATCTGGCTTTGAATTTACTGTCAATAACGCCTGGGTTCGTACCGATCATTTCTCATGGTCCACTAACCTGAACCTAGCGGCTTACAATAACCAAGTAAAGGAGCTACCCAACGATATTGACAATACCAGTATCTCCTACCTGTCAGCGCTATCCAAAGGTGATGCCATAACTTCTTTGATTGCTTATGAAGGCAACCAGCAGAAAGTAGTTGGAAATAGCGAAGCGAAATTGTTTGGAGGAATCAGCAATACCTTGAGATTCAAAAACATTTCAGCAAGCTTCCTTTTTAACTATGCTTCTGGCTCGGACGTTATGACAGAATCCTTCGGTAGCCGCTACGACGTAGCCGCCGTTGGTGGTCAGTTTCCTTTAAAAAATGCAGAAACACCTTATTATTTAATTCAGGGTGATGAAAAGAATCCAGTTTATCAGGGTATACGTACCATTGAACCGGGTAGCTTTATCCGTTTAAATAAGGCGGTCGTGACTTACCACATGAAGGATCTTTTCAAGAAAATGGAAAAAGTAGAGGACGTACAGTTGTTTTTAAGAGGCGACAACCTTGCCACTTTTACAAAATACAGCGGTAGCAACCCAGAAGAAAACGTAGTTGGAATCCGAAAATCGGATCTTAGTTATATGGGTACTCCGCTTCCAATTGTTGTTGCCCTCGGTTTTAAAATAGTATTTTAAATAATGGACATCATGAACAGAAAGATTTACAGTAAACTTTGGAAACTGATACCCATTGTTGTTATATCAATTTCCTCCTGCACGGACTTCTTAACGGTTGCTCCTTCTAACAAAACAGAAGTAGAGGGTTATTATAGTTCAGCGCAACGAATAGACCAAGCAGTGGTTGGCGGTTATGTTGATCTCAGAAGAGCGCTACTTAGCAATTACTCCTGGCTCATGTACGGAGAAGCCAGAGCTTCTGATTTGACGGTAAAGGTGGACTAC
>CAXBLH010000290.1:0-7313 GCA_963976315.1 uncultured Dyadobacter sp. | reverse complement strand
TCGCCCGGCATCTCCCAGCGGTCATTGAACTCACGTGGTGTTGCATCCAAATCACTATAAGCGCTACTAGAATTATTATAGCCTTTAAATAAGGGGTTCAATCTTATTTTGTTCCCATACTGACCCGTCAAGAACACCGTAAAGGCTAAGTTTTTATAGGTCAACGTATTGTTAAAGCCACCTGTTAGTGGTGGATCCACAGGCCCTTCATATTTCAGATAAGAAATATCTTGATCTTGTAAATACACATCGGAACTCACCTCGCCTTTTTCATTTATAAAAGTAGGAACGCCATTTTTAGAATCTAACCCTTTGAAGTCAACTGAAAACAAACTCCGTACTGCATATCCTTGTAAATTGGCACCTTCTGATTTCACTACATCAAATATATTGGGGATGTTATCCACATTGGTAATCAAGGTGTGGGAGTATCCAGCTGTTACTCTCGACTTCAAATTCCAGTCTTTAGTTTTAAAAATGACCGCATCCAAAGTCAAATCTATACCTTTTGATTCCATGTCCGCATAGTTGGCGATTTTAAAAGTCTGCCCCCCAATTCCAGATGTTCTGATACGGTCTATTAAATCAAAGCTGTTTCGTAGGTAAAAATCAGCTGTTACGTTAAATCTATTTGCCAAAAAGCCAATATCAATCCCCACATTTGCACTATACAGTTTTTCCCATGTCAGCTGCAAATTAGCAAGTGATGCCAGATCAATCCCCGATTCCTTTTCATCGGTAAAAGGCCGGTTGGTAATAAGACTTTTTAGAAGAACTGCGGAGTTAGTAGCCGGCCCAGTACTTGCCGTTAAACCATAACTTCCACGAATTTTGGCATAACTAATCCAGGATAGATTTTTAACAAACTCCTCTCGATCCAAATTCCAAGACCCCGCAACTGTCCACGTCGGTAGCCACCTTCCAATGGCTGATTTCCCAAAACGGTTAGAACCGTCGTATCTGGTATAGGCTGTAAAATTGTACTTGTCGTTAAAGGTATAGCCCAAACTGGCATAAAAAGCAGCGAAACGATCGAAGGATTTCTCCATCCCAAAGTACTGGAAATTACTTTCAATGGTTTGTTTTAAAATACGGTAATCTACAAAAGGAACACCGCCTTGGTCGTATTGATAACCATAACCCGTAAAGTTGGAATTCTGACGATTAGTGAACTTCACCTCTTGCCCCACTAAGGCATTTACGGCATGTTTTTCGGCAAAAGTGTTATTGTAACGGAAGTTATTGCGAACGTTATAAAAATTCAGTTCATCGTTGTTAATATTATAAAACCCTCCTCTGGGCAGTACCACCACAGGATAAGCATCAGGGTCATCGGGATCGCTATATAAAAACTTATTTTTTAAAGCAATGGTCGCATTACCCGCTGCTCTATAAGCATTAGCCATATTCGAGTTTTCGGTAATTTGGTGCTCCTGGCCTGTTTTAATATAGCGCAACGCTCCCACAAAATCATACTGAATATGGGGTGTTATTTTATAAGTCAGATCCCCTTGCAAACGAATATCCACCAAATTCAGATTGATATGGTTATTTTCAAGCTCCGAGAGGATATTGAACGGAGCGAAGTTTCTACGAAAGTACTCGCGGTTTCCATTTTCGTCAAAAGCAGTAAGTGTTCTGCTCGTGTTTAAAGCATAACTAAAGGGATTTATATCAAAATCACGATTATAAGTACCCTCCACTGGGTTACTCTGGCGGCTCAAAGAACCTGGCGCTTTTTGTCGGCGTACTGAAGAGAGCGTTGAAAAACCCAGTGAAAGCTTATCCGAAAGTTGGTAGTTATTTCTAAAATTAAGCGTGTAACGACTTACCTTATCGGCTACCGTCCAGCCGTTATCGTTCAGAAAACTAGTTGAAAAATAGGATTGCGATTTGTCCGTACCAAATGAAACACTTAAAGAATGTTCTTGTATCAAGTTTTGCTTGAAAAGAATATCAAACCAATCGGTGTTAGCCGAAGCATACCTTAGTAGGTATTCCTGTTTTGCAGCAGCTGTGTTTTCTATGCCAAATACGCCCTCGTCGTTTCCGTTTAGTAAGCTATAATATTTACCATATACCCCATAATCGGCGTTGTCAAGTACATTAGAGTTCAAATATCCCTTTCTTTCCATTTCACCCAAAACAGACATCTGTTCTGCGGAATTCATTATATTAAAATTTCGGTAGCTGGGTTTCAGTTGCGTACTAAAATTACCGGAGTAACTAATTACTGGCTTCCCCGATTTACCTTTCTTGGTGGTAATTACTATAACCCCATTCATGGCACGCGCGCCGGACAAAGCTGCCGCTGCAGCATCTTTTAGAATATCAAAAGTTTCAATGTCATTCGGATTCAAGCCGGCTACCGCCGAACCCAATAAGGTGGTAGGGTCACCACTCGAAAGCTGGTCGTTAGAAATATTGACAATATCTTCCAAGACAACACCATCCACTACCCAAAGAGGTTTATTATCCCCATTTAATGAGGTTGCTCCACGGATACGTACCTTGGGGGCAGCGCCAAATGTACCCGAAACGTTTTGAATGGAAACCCCCGCGGCACGGCCTTCCAACATACGGCTTACATCAGGCAAGCCTTCAATTCGGACATCTTCTGATTTCAAGGTAACTGCCGACCCAGTAAATTTGTTTTTATCAATTTGCTGGAAGCCCGTAATTACAACATCTTCCAGCCCCACGGCATCTTCCTTTAATACAATGGTAATACTTCTGGAGGCTTTTACTTCTTGGGAAACAAAGCCAATCATGGTTACTACCAAGGTAGCTCCTTCATTGACACCTTTTAAAATAAAGTTTCCGTTTTCATCCGTTACCGTTCCATTTTGAGTACCCTTCACCCTGATAGTTGATCCAATGAGTGCTTCACCAGTAGCAGTTTGAACTTTCCCTTGGATATCAATGGCAAGCACTGATGCGATGGATATACTACTTAACAAAAACCATAAAGCTATGGATACCAACAATTTACTTTTCAGTAAGAACAGTTTAGCACTGTCAATTCGATAAAAAACCTTCATATTTAGTCGTAAAGTAAGGAGCTATGCTTGAATGTTTGCTGATTGGTTAAAGATACTAAAATACAATATCAAAATTTTTATGTTTAAAAATCATAAAAACCTAGGGCAATTTTCATAAAACAATCTGTTAACCAGTTTTATTTACCCTTTTATATTCGAATTTTCATTGTATTATGTTGCAAAACTTGAAGAGGAGAAGTAATGAAATAAAATTTCTAAATACCGCTATTTATAGAATTTATATTCCTAACGGCTTTCATTGTCTAATTAATACTCTAGTATGCGCTAACAAACGAAAGATATTGATGTAAAATTATAAAAACCCCTTAAACTTTAGGACTGTGAGAATCTGATGTGGTAAGGTAATAGAGATAGCACTATTTGACACCTATTTATTTTTCATTTAATGCCAATGTAATTAACTCCGCAGTATTTCTAACGTTGGCTTTTTTAATGATACTAGCACGTTGGTTGGCAACAGTATTGGCACTAATATCAAATCTCTCAGCAATATCTTTACTACTCAACCCTTCAATTAAGCATTGAAGGATTTGCTTCTCCCTTGCGGTTATTTTGTTCCAAACCGTAGGAGAATTTGCTATTTCTGAATTCCGGGAAGGTTCTGCGGTTATGGCAGGCTTCGCTAAAATAAGGGACTGGATAATCACAGAAGAAACACTGGGAGGATAATACAGTTCGCCGGCAGCAACACTTCTTACTGCTTTCAGTATTTCGGCTCTACTAGTGTCTTTTTGTAAATACCCCGCCGCGCCATTATGAACCGCCGCAAGGATATAATCCACATGATTATGCATACTAAATATTAACACCTTCACCTGTGGATATTTTGGCATAATTTGGCGCATTACATCAATACCCGACATACGTGGCATTGTCAAATCCAATAATACGACATCTGGCTGGTAACTATCTATCGCCGCCTCTACTTCATCACCATCTTCTGCCTCACCAACAATATCAATATCCTCTTCCTCTTCCAGCAGGGTAATTATCCCTTGCCGAACTACTGCATGATCATCAATTATTAATAGGCGTATACTCATAACGTCGTATGTTTTTTGGAAAACTTTTCCAAAATAGTAATTTCAAAACGATAGTTTATTTGATAGTTACAAGTTTATAGTAATCATTAATTTAGTACCATTTTTTGCATCAGTAAGGATTTCAAATTCCCCATTCATTAGTCGGGATCTAGTTCTAATATTTTCCAAACCATTGTTGTTTAATACAAATTTGGAGGCTTCAAAGGGTCTTTTCAACACAAAGCCAATTCCATCATCCGAAACGATCATGATTATTTTTGAATTGATATAGCTGAATATTAATCGAATATGAGTTGCTTCCGCATGCTTTACCGCATTGGTTAAAGCTTCCTGCGCTATTCTATAAAGCCCCACCTCAATATTACGGTGTAACACCGGTGCTACTTTCGAGGATTCAAATGTGATATCCAAACCAGATGAAATACGCATTTGATCACATAAAACACGTAGTGCCGACTGAATACCAAAATCACTGAGAACTGAAGGCATCAAATTGAAGGAAATTTGTCGGGTCGTTTGAATTATTTCTTGGATATTATTAACCAGTAAGTCGAACCTGTTTCTATGCTTTTGGTCATTAAAATGCATTTCTTGTTGCCTTTCGGCTTGTAATTTCAGGCCGGTCAACATCTGCCCTATCCCATCATGCAGTTCCATTGCGAAACGTTTACGTTCTTCTTCTTGCCCTTCAATCAATGCAGAGGCGCGAATTCGATCCTCCTCCACCTGCATTTGATATTGCACCTCACGTAATTTTTGTAAGTTTTTCTCCGCCTCCACTAGTTCTTGGCTGGACGCTGATAATTTCTGATTGGCAACTTTTAAATTTTCCTCTGACTCGGTAAGCATCCTTACTACCCGTTTGGTGGCATTCACAACGGGCCGAAATATAAGTAGTCCTTCGGCAATCAGAACCAAAATCGTCATGATGTCCAGAATCCACTCAATGCGTTCCAGATTTTTAAGGCGAGCAAAAGACTCTCGGTCATATTGGAAAACAATTTTATCCATCATGGATAAGTAAAGCGTTTCATTTTCCAGAATCAAATTCAGAATTTCTTTGTCATTTACTTGGTATTGGCCCGTACCTTGAATTTCTTCCAAGCCTTGTTGAAGCGCAGTAAAAACCGGTTTAAGCTCCAAAAACATTTCATCTATTTTTTTACTTTTCCAAACGATCGTTTTTCCCTCAATTTTTAATCCGCTTATTGATAATTGATTATGACTAGAAACCCACAGGAAAAGCAATTCTTGAAAAGAGGCGGTATCTTGGGAAGGTATATTTTGACTTTTCAGAATAGCTAATTTAGTAAGGCGTTGGCTCAACATACGCTGCCGTCCCGCCAAGTTCACTACCCGGCCATCATGGTTTAGGCTGCTAATGGTTTTTCTAATCAAGAAAAGTCCGCTTAGAGTAAGCATAGCCACCACGAATAAGGCTACTACATAGAACCGTGTCAAACTTTCCGCAACCTTCTTTTCTAAATTCTCCATAATTTTAACAATCCCTATTTTATATTTTGGAATGAAGCAACTACCCCCAAAACTAAATAATAAGAATAGACTTCACCACGACTTGTTTCCTTTTGCAGTCGGCTATGGCTCTCATTTTTCCCGAAAACGTTTTTCTAGGTGATTGTTTGGGGCTTTCTGTATAAAGCCTAAATCATATCAAATCATTCCTGAATAGATTCTCGAAGTTCGAAAATAATAAACCGCTCTTGGTTTATGATAATCCAATGCATGACGTTATTCCAAAGATAAGAAATAACGCCATGTAAGAATTTATAAACCGATATAAACGAACCCTTCCCGTACTTGAATTGGAAATGTATCAATTTTACAACTATCGTCATTCAACCCTTCACCGGTTCTTAATGAAAATGTTTTCTTATGAAATGGACATGCAATTTTTGGCTCATCATTTTGGCAGCCGGTCATCCCTCTGGAAAGTGCCATCTGCTGCTTATGGGGACATCTGTTATCAACAGCATACCACTCGTCTCTTCTTTCCAAATTAAAAATGGCAATTTGCTTCCCTTCAATTAGGGCACAGGCACCTCCTTCGGCAGGTACTTCAGTGGTATGGCAGGCAAGATGCCAAGTAATGCGGTCTTTTGAATTCGAAACACTATTCATAGTTAGTTATTTTAGGTAGTGAAAATTGATTATAAGATTTGTTTTCAATGACAAAACGGGGCAGGAAGCAGAACCATATTTAGCCCGTACAATACCCCATGGTTCAAACCCAGTCTTTTACTTTAATTTGATCCCTCATTGATTCAAATGCCACAGAAGGATCTTTTTCTGGAACATTCACAAAATGCGAAAAACGTTTCCTCAAATGTTCATTATCAACAACCTCTTTCCATTCACACCGAAACTTGTCGACGAGCTCTTGCATTTCGAACTCCCACTCCGCCCCTTTTTCTAAAAGATCGTCTACTACCACTGCCTTCAAATAACTCATGCCACCTTCCATTTTGTTAAGCCATGTAGCCGTACGGGTAAGCGGATCTGCGGTTTGGATGTAAAACATTAGAAATCTATCAATCAAGCGAATACAAGTTTCTTTGTCAACATCTGAAGCCAGAAGTTGTGCATGCTGGGGTTTGGAGCCACCATTACCACCCACGTAAATATTCCATCCCTTTTCGGTAGCAATTATTCCAAAGTCCTTACTTTGTGCCTCGGCACATTCACGTATACAGCCAGACACAGCCGATTTTAATTTATGCGGGGAGCGTAATCCTTTGTATCTTTCCTCTATCTCAATGGCAAATGATACGGAATCCTGCACACCAAATCTACACCAGGTAGAGCCGACACAACTTTTTACAGTACGCAAAGATTTACCATAGGCAGGGCCACTTTCAAAACCTGCCTCAATAAGCTCCTCCCAAATTAGGGGCAAATCACCCACATGAGCGCCAAACATATCGATGCGCTGCCCCCCTGTAATTTTGGTATACAACCCATATTTCTGAGCGACTTGTCCGATAATAATCAGCTTTTCTGGTGTAATTTCCCCACCCGGTATGCGTGGTACTACAGAATATGTTCCGCCTTTTTGAATATTGGCAAGAAAACGATCATTGGAGTCTTGTATCGTAGCACGGTCATTTTCCAAAATGTTTTCATTCCAAAGACTGGCAAGGATAGAGCCTACCAAAGGCTTGCAAACCTCACAACCGTGGCCCTTACCGAA
>CAXBLH010000289.1:0-7340 GCA_963976315.1 uncultured Dyadobacter sp. | reverse complement strand
GTAAAAATATTCCAGTTTGGGTCTATTTATTTATTGGAGCGATGGTGCTATATGGTATTTATTCAACCGTTACTAAGATTGAAGGTAAAGTAAAAGAGTAGCGTTAGTATAAGGAGTAGGAGCATATCAACTGAGGCTGTCTCAAAAGGAATGTTGCCAAATAATATTTTGTAAAAGATCTCTTCCCAGACGGTAGATTGTTGCGGGGAGGTTTTAAATAAGCAAAATCTTATTTCGTCACTTCCATTTTTGAGGCAGCCTCTTCTTCTTGTTGTTGTATCAGAATAAATATTTCAAAAATAATTCAAAAATATTCAGGATAAATGAAAGTTCTGGTGCTCCTTAAAATATGAGGTTGTTTAAATATTCTTTTAGGGTGAAAAAACATAATTTAATCGATGCCGAAAAGTAGTAACGACGTAGTAAGTAGGAGCGGTATCTCAGAAGGTTTGGCGCTTCATGAGGAAAGCTTACTGTGGGAGCTGATTCAAAAAGGGGATTACGATTCTTTTGGAGAGCTTCTTGCACACTATTACCCCTTGCTACTCAATTATGGCGAACGAATAAACAGCGATCGTGAATTTGTGAAAGATTGTTTGCATGACCTTTTTGTAGATATATGGAATAGACGTGATAATCTAAATAAGGTACAGAATATAAAATCGTACTTACTGGCATCGTTACGTCGTAGGGTTATAAAGGAAGCAAATCGTTTAAAGTGGTTTAGAAATGCAGCTGAGATTGATGATAACTACCACTTTGAGGTACAGTTTGCCATCGAGAACTATTTGATCAAAAATGAAATAAAGCATCGAGATTTAAAATTATTGAAGTACAACCTCGAAAAGCTAACAAAAAGACAAAGGGAGGTGATTTATCTTCGATTTTATCAAGAAATGGAGTACGAAGAAATCGCTCAAATCATGGAAATTAACAATCACTCGGCAGTTAATTTGATATATGAAGCGCTTAAATTATTACGTAAGAATTGGTTTTTAACCATCACACTGGTTACGAATTTCTTACTATAATGGCCGTTTTAAGTTACCCAATCATTAACCCACATCGATTGACGTTAATCCCGAAGTTTGAAATATGAAAAATTACGATAAATATCAAATCGAGGATTTTGTTCAGGATCTATCTTTTCGACGGTGGGTGCTTCACAAATCAGCAGTGGATCGCGCTTTTTGGGAAAAGTGGTTGAAAGAAAACCCAAGTAAACAGGCTCTGATAGAGGAGGCTACTGCCATTGTGCGTGCATTTCGGGTTCATTTGGCCGAGACAAATCAAACAGAGATTAATAACGGTATCAACACCATTATGTCTGAAATAAAAGGGGAGCGAGCTTCATGGTTTATTTCAAAACTCTGGATGCGCCTAGCAGCTGCGGTTTTATTAATAGCCAGTAGCATTGTTTGGTATTATGGTCACAGTTTTCAAAATCAATCGAATTCTGCAACTTCTAATAGTATCATAGAACGTATTGAAGCCAATGAAATAGCCAACAACAGGACCATTAAACTGGCGGATGGCTCCACGGTAATGCTGGATGCTAATAGTAGCTTGGATATAGATAAGGAATTTGGCAGGTCTACCAGGACGGTCAGGTTGAAAGGGGGGGCTATGTTTGTAGTTGCCAAAAATGCGGATAAACCCTTTTATGTTTATACCGGGGATTTGGTTACCAAAGTGTTAGGTACCAGTTTTAGAATTAATGCTTTTGAAAAAGATAATAATGTTTCCGTTTCGGTAAAAACAGGAAAAGTGACGGTTTTTAAAAACGAGAAAACCGCTGAGAAATCCTTGTCCGAAGAAATGATATTACTGCCCAACCAGCAAGCCGTATTTTTAAAGGATGCTAATAAGCTAGTTAAAACAGTAGTAGAAGTACCTCTGATTTTAAATGAATTCAAACGGAAAACGGGCTTTTTTTACTCCGAAACACCCATAGTTCAGGTGTTTCAGGATTTGGAACAAGCCTATCAGGTTACGATACTATATGATGAAGAATTGTTTAAAGATTGTAACCTCACCGCAGCACTGAGTAATGAAAATTTATTTGAAAAACTTACTTTGATTTGCCAAACTATTCAGGCAAAATACCAAATCATTGACGGCCAAATAGTAATATCCGGAAGAGGCTGTAAATAAAAAAAACGGTGATGTCGCGACCATCACCGAATTAAATTTCCCCGGATCGTTAATTACCCAAAGAAAGGATAAACGGGTGTTGTCCTTGCCAATTTTAATCAATTGTTTCACAAAAACAGCTGCCAAAGCAGTAAACCAAATCTATGGAAAAACCTTTAGAACCGCAAGGTCTTTTGTTCACAATTATGAGAATATCCATTGTTCAATTTTTAATGGCTGTTTTGTTCATCACCATTTCTTATGCCTCGGAAGTATCGGGTCAGGAATTATTAGATAGCAAAATAAGTCTTCGCGCAAATTCGAAAACTTTGAGTCAAATACTATCTCAAATAGAGTCGAAAACAGCGGTACGCTTTATTTATAGTCCAAAAGCAGCTAGGTCAAATCGTATTGTGAGCATCCATGCCGTGGATAAGACAGTTTCTGATATTCTCAATGATTTGCTAAAACCCTTAGATCTTTCTTATAATTTGTCGGGTACGCAGGTGGTGATAAGTCCGGCTAGTACCGATATTAGTCCGATTAATTCAGCTCATAAGGACAAACAAATTGAGGCAATAGATCGGACCGTAAAGGGGAAGGTTACCGATCAAGCTGGCGAGGGCTTACCGGGTGTAAGTGTTATATTAAAAGGTACGCAGCTGGGAACGGTTTCTGATGTAAATGGGGTCTATAACCTCACTATTTCTGATAATATGAGCACGGCTAACCCTAGTCTCGTTTTTTCTTATGTGGGTTATATCACTTCCGAAATGGCCGTAGCCAATAAATCGGTAGTAGATGTGGTGCTTGCTGTAGATACCAAAAATTTGGAAGAGTTGGTGGTCGTAGGGTATGGCTCGCAAAAGAAATCTGACTTAACAGGTTCAGTGGTTTCCGTGGGAGAGAAAGATTTTACTCAAGGGGTAAATAACAGTGCTTTACAATTATTGAACGGAAAAGCGTCTGGTGTTCAAATTAGCCAATCCAGTTCTGCTCCGGGCGGTGGAATAGCCATTCGAATTCGTGGTGCGGGTTCCATCAATAGTGATAATGGTGCTTTGATTGTGGTGGATGGTTTGCCAGGGGCTTCAGCTACTTCCATTAGCCCGGAGGATATTGAATCTATCCAAATTTTAAAAGATGCTTCTGCGGCAGCAATTTATGGTTCGCGAGCTGCCAATGGGGTGGTATTGATTACCACCAAAAAAGGGAAAAAGGGTAGTACTCAAGTAAACTACAGCGCTTATTTGGGAGTTCAAAAAGTAGCTAAGAAAATAGATATGCTTACTACGCCGCAATATATGAAGGTATTAAACGATTTGTCGGCAGATTTGGGAAACCAGCCAAAGTTCAGTCAAGATCAAATGAATAAGATCGGAAATGGTACCGACTGGCAAAATGAGATTTTTAGAACTGCTATAGCTCAAAATCACCAGCTGTCAATTTCAGGTGGTGCCGAGAAATCTAATTTCTATATGGGGGTCAATTTTTTGAACCAAGATGGTGTAGTGAGAGGATCTGGATTGAAAAAATACAATGTTCGATTGAATTATGAAGTTTCTCCTTTTGAGAAATTAAAGTTCAATTTGAACCTGAACACCAACAGGACACAAAATACCAATATTTTAACTACCAATTCAGGAAATGAAAATGCTGGTCCCATCAATGCAGCGCTTCAATTTGATCCTACTACCCCAAGGGCATTGGACGAATCTGGACGTTATGTTTTTAACCCGTTAATTTCGCTAGAAAATCCACTGGCTTTAATTAATGGTGTCAATCATAAATATGTTTCCAATCGTACTTTTGGAACCATAAGTACAGACTACACCATTTTAAAAGGCTGGACTGCTACGCTCCGGCTGGGGGCAGACATTACCAATGACCGTAACGATCAGTATATAAGCACTATTACACAACGGGGCTTGGCATCTGGTGGGAGCGGTAATGTTACTTCAGGGGAAGACCTACACTGGATTTCGGAATTATTTACTACCTATAACCATACCTTTAAGGAAGTGCATCAGTTGTCGGTACTTGGTGGTGCTACCTTGGAAAAATTTGATTATAACAATTTAGGGGCTAGTTCCATCGGCTTTCTTTCTGATGCCACGCTTACAAATTTGTTGCAAAGCGGGGACGGTGATAGGGGAGATAATGTGAGTACTGGCAGAACTACCAATAAACTAAATTCCTATTTAGGAAGAGTAAACTATACTTTGGCTGAAAAATACTTACTAACAGCATCCATTCGGGCGGATGGTACCTCTCGTTTTTCAGAAACTAATAAATATGCATTTTTCCCTTCCTTTGCCTTAGGTTGGAGAATTTCGGAAGAGGCTTTTGTAAAGCAATCCAATATTTTTAACGACTTGAAATTACGACTTAGCTATGGTAAAAGTGGTAATCAGGCGATTGGGAATTTTGAAACGCTTCAAACATTTATAGCCGGTGGTAAGGCGGTACTAGGAAATGGATTGGTACAGGGCGTAGAACCTATTCGAATTCCTAACAAGGATCTCCGGTGGGAATCCACGGAAGAGCTTGATTTAGGGGTAGATTTTAGTATTCTGAAAGGAAGGTTAAGCGGTTCTTTTGAATACTATATCAAAACTACCAGCGATCAACTTTTTAATAAACCACTACCTACGACTTCGGGCTTTTCGAGTATTCGGGTGAATTTTGGGGAAGTAAGAAACCAAGGTATTGATTTGATGTTAGAATCGCGAAATTTGGTAAATGATTTCAAATGGAACACGACCCTAACCTTCTCAACCTTAAAGAATAATGTTCAAAAATTGCCTGACTTTATTTCAGAAGTTTTAACAGGTGGAGTTGGTTTTTCTTCTCAATATTCGATTGTTCGGGAAGGATCACCCATGCGTTCTTACTACGGGTATCAGGTGGATGGCTTGTTTCAGGAGAATGATGACATTGCCAATTCAGCACAGAAAAATGCCAAACCAGGTTATCCCAAATTCGTGGACCAAAATGGCGATGGGAAGATCGATCCCAATGATCGTGTAATTTTAGGTAGTCCCTTCCCGAAATTAATGTACGGCCTTAATAATAGCTTTTCTTATAAAGGATTTGGGCTGAATGTACTCATCACCGCTGTGGATGGTATCAGTAGCTTGGATAATAATATTGTGGAATCTTTATATCCGATCAACTTTGAAAGGAACCGTATCGCAGAACATTATTTGGACCGTTGGACTCCTTCCAATCCAGGTGCTAAATATCCATCCGGTGTGAATGCAAGTGCTTATGGTGGTGCACTGGCTATAAACTCCTTGACTGTAAGTGATGCCTCTTTTGCAAGGTTAAAAACCGCAACGTTGTCGTATAATGTTAATATTAGAAAGAAACAGACTTTCCGTTCCGCTTCTTTTTATATAGCAGCCGACAATCTGTTTACAATCACCAAGTTCTTAGGGTATGATCCGGATGCCAACGCTTCTGGTACTGGCATAGAAAGAGCTAGTTATAATAGTTATCCATTGAACAGGACTGTTCGGGTAGGGTTAAACATCGGTTTTTAATTTTAAATCTAAAATAGAATGAAAAATATACGTCGATTTACGATCATGACAGTGGTTGCATTAGGAAGCTTAGTTCCTATGAGCTGTCAAGAATTTCTACAAGAAGAAGTTTATACACAATATGATCCTGCTACCTTTTTGAATAATGAGGATGGTATCAAAAAAGTGCTTATTGGTGCATATAGCCAATTACAGGTAAACGGAGGTATGCGGGAAGATCAGTTCACATTGTCAGAATTTGCAACCGATATGACCTTGGAAAGCGGAGGGCAATTTGAAAAGGATGCACTTCCTTTTATTAATTTTCAATGGGATGCCTCTTCTGGATTCCTACGAGGCATTTGGGCAAATATGTATCGTGCCATTAGAGATGCCAATGTATTGTTAGAAAATATTGATAATATCGGATCAATTCCTGCTGATCGACTAGCCAAGTACAAGGCCGAGGGTATCTTCATTAGAGCGGAGGCATTTGCACATTTGTATCGTTATTTTGGTCCAGTTCCATTGGTTCTCACTACTGCTACCGACGATCTACAACCCTCTCGGCCAACGGATCAGGAGTTTGTGGATTTCATTACTAATGAACTCACTGCGGCAGCAAAAGATTTACCTATTACTCAAGATTTGTATGGCAAGGCTACCAAAGGTGCTGGATTAGCCGTACTTGCTAAATTTTGTTTGAATACCAAGCAGTGGCAAAAAAGTGCCGATGCAGCGAAGCAATTAATGGATTTGAATAAATACAAGTTGTATCCAGCCATTGAAAATTTGTTTGCCGTAGAAAACGAAATAAACGACGAATATATTTATGTTTATCCTTGTTTGGCACAAGGGCCTGGAAATGTGTATATGGCACATGCCTTTCCACCAAATTACCCAATTCAGAGCAACTGGATAAACTATGGAGCACAGTTCAGAACGTATACCAAATTTTATAAAACCTTTGCCGCTGGTGATCGCAGGCTTAGAATGTTTGTGTCAGAATACACGGATACTAAAGGGGTAGTTCAAAAGCTGATTGAGGATGCCACAGGTAAGGCTTTGGACAATGTGAGAAGCTTTAAATATACGCCTGATCCTGCAGCAATTTCCCAGAATAATGGTAATGATATTCCAGTGATTCGATATGCGGATATACTTTTGACACGAGCAGAGGCACTTAATGAGCTCAGTGGCCCAACACAAGAAGCGATTGACTTGATAAATATGGTACGTACGAGAGCAGCCGTAGCACCTCTTTTGTTGAGCAACTTTGCCACCAAAGACCTTCTGCGAACACATATATTGGCAGAAAGAGGTTGGGAATTTTTCTCTGAAGGAAAAAGAAGGGAAGATATGATCCGTATGGGTACTTTTGTTTCCAATGCAATTGCCAGAGGAAAAGACGCAAAGCCCCATCATGTGCTCTATCCCATACCGCAGTCGGAAGTGGATGCTAATCCGAATCTTAAGCAAAATGATGGTTATTGAAAAGGAAGGTTTTAATTTTAACCTGTGATATCTAATTTCAAGATTTTAAATGTACTATTCCTAACCCCTTAAGTATGCGATTTCTATTTCGAAGTATTTGTTTTTTGAGCTTAGTGGCAATTATTTCTTGTTCAAAAAGCAATCAAAAGACCAGTGCGGTAAAGCCCAATATTTTATTTGTATTAGTGG
>CAXBLH010000288.1:0-7376 GCA_963976315.1 uncultured Dyadobacter sp. | reverse complement strand
CAAAGCGCGATACATGGCACCAGTATCGATGTATGGATAATTAAGTTCTTTGGCAACTAATTTTGCAGTGGTACTTTTTCCACAACTTGAATAGCCATCAATGGCAACAATAATTTTAGGCATAAGTATTTTGAGTAAAGAGCTTTCGTAAAATTTATTATTTCAGTAAACAACTATATTGAAAGAAATAATACTACAAACCACCTTCTGGGTTTTCAATGTTTTTAACAATATAGAAAACAAAAGTGCGATTATAAAAAATAACCTACAATCTTAAATCAATAAAATTGTAGGCACTTCCTCATTACAAGCTATTCTAAACAGCACTACCCGTAAATCTACTAATTCGGAAATCTATATATCTTCTACCAAAAATACCACCAGACTTCTCGCCCCATGCGCTCCTATCACCAAAGACTGCTCAATATCTGCCGTTTTGGAGGGGCCAGCAATAAAACATCCCCAACCGGTGGTATCTTTAAACGAATATAGGCATCATGCATATTGTTTACCAAAGCCGATTCGGGAATTACAAATGCTAAATTTTGCGTAATAAAAGGCAACACGCGGTGTGGCAAATATTGATCTGAAATCCAGATTGCGCCGTTTTCAGCAACACCAAATTCAGCATTTAAAATAGCCAACTCAATAGTTTCCAAATCATGCGGATCTTCCACTGCTAGGCTAAAATCTGCCCAAGGCATTAAATCGGGAACAGTTGTCGCTTTATTCACGGTTTCAGGATATAACTCCTCCACTTTTGCCAATAGTTCAGTACCATTTTTTACGGTAATGACTTCCGTATAAATGGAAGATAGCATTTCC
Source organism: uncultured Dyadobacter sp. (assembly GCA_963976315.1). Classification (GTDB taxonomy): domain Bacteria; phylum Bacteroidota; class Bacteroidia; order Cytophagales; family Spirosomataceae; genus Dyadobacter. Next base: position 6,551 of record CAXBLH010000288.1, on the reverse strand, counting down.
GTAAAAACTTTTTTGGTATCCGAAAAGTCGCTTTCGAAAGTCAACTGATCAGGCAGTACCGTTGCGGCTGGTTTATTAATTTTTATTTGGCCTAATATCTTTTCTCGTGCTGTCATTTTATGCTGACTTATGAATTTTTAAATCGATAAAAATAAAGTTATTTGCGATTACGTACATACCAGTCTCTAAAGCTTTCTTTCGGAGGTTCTGGCATTTCACGTTGCTTGTACCAAGGGTTCAAACTATTATTCACCGCAAATGGCGCCATTTTCATGACCGTTCTTCCTAGCCTACCCGACCATTGGTAAAAGCGAGGTTGTGATAAAACCATCGACATGGCCTTTATTCCTACGGCCTTCGACTTGGGAACATGACCTTGTTTAACCAAAACTTGCCTCCATTTATAAAGCTGATCGTGAATGTCAATTTTAACAGGACAAACATTGGAGCAGCTACCGCATAAGGTACTGGCAAACGGTAGATCCGCATTTTTAGACATATCCAAATTAGGAGCCAAAATAGAGCCGATTGGTCCAGCAACGGCGTTATGATAGCTATGCCCACCACTTCTACGGTATACAGGACAGGTATTCATACACGCTCCACAGCGAATACATTTTAAGGAGTTCCTGAAATCCTCCCGTCCCAATTGCACACTTCTCCCATTATCAAGTATAACGATATGCATCTCTTGCCCCTTTCTTGGAGTTTTAAAATGACTGCTATAAGTGGTTATAGGTTGACCTGTCGCACTTCTGGCCAGTAATCTCAAGAATACGCCAAGATGCTCCTGTTTAGGTATAATTTTTTCAAAACCCATACAGGCAATATGCACATCTGCAAGATGTGCCCCCATATCCGCATTACCTTCATTGGTAGCAACTACAAAACCACCTGTTTCGGCAATAGCAAAATTAACGCCGGTAAGTGCTGCTTTTCGAGTTAAAAATTTATCACGCAAATGTTGCCGGGCAGCTTCCGTTAAATATTGTGGGTCGGTGGAGCCTGCTTCGGTTCCCAAGTGTTCATGAAATAAATCACCAATATCTTTTTTCTTTAAATGGATGGCTGGCAATACAATATGACTTGGTGGCTCTTCACGCATCTGTACGATTCGTTCCCCCAAATCGGTATCAATAACTTCTACTCCATTTTTGATCAAAAAATCGTTCATATGGCATTCCTCCGTAAGCATGGATTTACTTTTAACCATTTGCTTTACGTCGTGTTTTTTCAAAATGCTCAGTACAATTTCATTGTGTTCCGAAGCATCTGCTGCCCAATGTACCGTAATCCCATTTTCCTTGGCTTTTTGCTCAAAAGATATGAGCAACTCATCCATATGTGAGAGCACATAATGCTTTATCTGAGATCCAGCTTCCCTAAGTTTCTCCCACTCAGGGAGGGTTTTAGAAGACTTGTCCCTTTTCTGCCGAACAAACCAAAGTGTCTCATCATGCCAATTCACGTAGTTTTCATCTTTGTTGAACACCTCAGAAGCTTCGGAATGGTCTTTAAATGCTTTATACATGATATTGATAACAATTAGTTAATAGTACTAAAGAACTTAAACAGCTCATTTATTGGATCTTATCACGACTTTTAGTATTACAATCGGTGGTCTGCTGTCAAATCCTTCCGGAAAACGATTTTCAAGCTAATTGCGAGTTTCGTCTTTTTTGATAAAAAAGGTCTACATACAAAACCAGTCGTGCTTAGATCTAGTATGATGACGGGAGATAGGATTGAATTTTAAGCCAATCGATATTACTTGATTCCTTGGTTCAATATTTCGGCTATATGAATTACTTTCACGTTGGAATTGGCTCTTTTTAGTATGCCCTCTAAGTGCATTAAACAACTCATATCCGAGCCTGTAATATATTCAGCTTGGTTTCTGGTATGGTCCGCAACCCGGTCTTTGCCCATCTTTACAGATATCGCTTCTTCACTCACACAGAAGGTTCCACCGAAACCACAGCATTCGTCCTTTCTGTCTAGCTCTACAAGTTCCAAGCCTTTTACTTGGGATAATAAGGTAAGCGGTTTAGAATAAGGCGCAGCATTTAATTCAGACATTTGCGCTAAATACAAACCTCTTTGACCATGACAGCCTTGATGAATCCCAACTTTATGTTGAAACTCCGCTTTAACTTCTTTCACTTTTAATATATCAGTGATGAACTCTACTAATTCATACACTTTTGTTCTCAGAATTTTAGACTCTGTCTCCTTTCCATCTACCTTAAGGTGTTCCTTTAAATGCAAAATACAACTTCCAGAAGGAGAGACAATATAATCACAGCCGGAAAAGTTATTAAGAAACAAGCTATTACAGTCTGAAGTCATATTTTCAAAACCTGAATTTGCCATCGGTTGGCCACAGCACGTTTGGTTGGTTGGAAACACCACCTGACAACCCAATTTTTCTAATAGCTCCAAGGTGGCAATACCTACTTTTGGATAAAACTGATCCACATAACAGGGTATAAATAAGCCAATTTTCAAATTTGAAAGATTCATAATATTACCAAAATTCAATGGTTGCAACGATTGGAAAATGGTCAGAAACATTCGGGTAATCTTTAATCACCTTGTAGTCTTTGATCCTGACCTTAGTATTAAGTAAAGCAAATATATAATCCAGGCGATCTCCGGGAAGGCCCTCATTCCAAGTTTGAAATAAAGAACCATGACCTGCATCTTGCCAATTTTTTCTGAATGAAAAATAAGGCTGTTCATTTGGTTTGGCACCCATATCCATCCCTAGTAAGACGGGCTGAATACTCTCTTCGAGCATACGGTTGATATAAGCAGCCTGCAATGCCCTGTCCAGTACTGATGCGTATTCCAGTCTGGAAGTACAAACTCGAAAAGTCAATTCCCGAGAATGCTTAATAAGTCCACATAACAACACCTTTGGATCGGATCCTGGATTTGAAGGCAAATTTATTTTTTGCGTTTTTTCAAAGGGCCAACTGGATAATAACCCTACTCCTTGAGCACCGTTTTCTGACAAATCCGTAACAGCATAAGCATAATACATACCGGTTTGAACCGCCAACTGCCGGAGTTGGAACTGTGTTTTTGTATCAGAAATTAAGCTATCAACAGCTTGCAAAGCAACTAGTTGTGGCTTTTCTTCCTTTATAATTTGCAAAATACCGAGCAAATTAGAACTTTCGTCCAGAGATTCACCATGCCGGATATTAAAGCTCATTACTTTAATTTCCACTGATTTACGTGGCAAACTAGAAGTAAGTATCAATACCAAACAAATAAAAATAACTGACAGAAAACAATTCCTACAAATAGCTCTGGAAAAGGTTCGTCTGGTTTCAGTCATCTTAATTTATTTTCCAAATACTAACAGTTTAACTTTTCGCGCATCAATACGATCGTATAATGAACTGACTTGCGAAATCTAAATCTTAGAGATCTAAGTGATAAAAGGAGGTAGCATTCTTACCCATCACTTTTTCTTGCTCACTTTTACTAAGAGATTTAATATAATTTACGGGTATTTCCATCATTTGGGCATAGTCCGCGGCTACTAGGCATACCGGCCAATCGGAACCAAAGAGAATACGATCAGCCCCAAAGGCATTAAAAACTACCTCTAAATAAGGCATAAAATCATTGGGTTTCCACTGTGCCCAATCCGCCTCTGTTACCATACCCGATACCTTACAATGGACATTTGGCAATGTAGCAAGTTGTTTAATATCAGTGGCCCAATTTTCTATTTCGCCCTTTTTTATATATGGTTTAGCAATATGGTCTAATACAAACCGAGCTCTTGGAATTTTACTTGCAAACTGATATGCCTCTTTCAATTGATGCGGGAAAACCAAAATATCATAAGAAAAATCGAAAGCAACCAGCGCATTAACTCCATTAATAAACGCCGGGTTTAACATGAAGCCGTCAGGCTCACCCTGTACAACATGTCTAAACCCTTTCAGATCCTCTAATTGGGAGTATTTCTCTAATTTTTGATAAATGTCCTGATCCACAAGGTCAACCCATCCCACAACCCCTTTTACAATTTCATGGCCGGCAGCCAGATGTAATAGGAATTCTGTTTCTGCATCAGACTGGCTAGCCTGAACAGCTACACAGCCTCCAATACCATTGGTTTCAAGAACTGGTTTTAAATCCTGTGGCAAAAAATTTCTTTGGATAACGGCCATATCGGGCGTTATCCAAGAATCTCGGTCCGGATCAAAAACCCAAAAATGCTGATGAGAATCAATTTGCATAGTATTACTCCGCTTTATTAAAGAATAATTTTAGTTTGCCTTCCAAGCAACGGCTTCCTGGCGTTGTTGGCCTAAACCTTCAATACCTAGTTCCACAACATCGCCTGCTTTCAAATACACATTAGGTTTCATGCCCAAGCCTACGCCCGCTGGTGTACCAGTGGTGATAACATCTCCTGGAAGTAAACTCATAAATTGGCTTAAATAGCTCACAATAAAAGGTATCTGAAAAATCATATCAGAGGTATTGCTATCCTGAATTTTTTTACCATTCAAAGAAAGCCAAAGATCCAGATTGTTTGCATTCTCTACTTGGGAGGCAGGAACAAGGTATGGGCCTATTGGCGCAAAATTATCATTACTTTTTCCCTTTACCCATTGTCCACCAAGCTCTAGCTGGTAAGCACGTTCAGAATAGTCGTTATGAACCGCATAACCAGCGACATAATTTAGCGCATCTGCCTCATCAACGTAACTAGCACGTTTTCCAATGACCACCGCAAGCTCAACCTCCCAGTCTGTTTTCTCAGAGCCTCTTGGAATTATTACATTATCAAAAGGTCCACAAACAGCAGAAGTTGATTTAAAAAATATGATCGGCTCTTTGGGTAATTCAGTAGCTCCTGACTCGTAGGCATGTTTCGCATAGTTCATACCAATACATACAATTTTGGAAGGCCTAGCAACGCAAGATCCATAGCGAAAACCGTCAGCAAGTTTTGGAGCGGACTCCGCATTGGCTTTTAACCATTCCGCCAAACGATTAATGCCGTCAGTCGCAAAGAATTTTTCGTTAAAATCTTCCCCAAAAGCGGAAACATCAAGCTTAGAACCATCTGCTAATTCTACCCCTGGTTTTTCTTGTTCAAAGGCTCCAAATCGAAATAATTTCATTTTTTTATATTTTTTCACGGTTAAGATCAACCGTCCGTTTACAAATAATTTATTAGTATGCTGTTCAGTTGTTGAGCTTTTCAAACCCGCCGTCAATCAAATAATCACAACCTGTCGTAAATGCGGCCTCATCTGAGCATAAATACAAAGCCAATGCACCAATTTCCTGGGGTTTAGCCATTCTACCAATGGGTTGAGATTTTGAAAGTTTTTCAAAAATTTCTTCCTCCCTTCCTTCGTAGTTTTTGGCAATAAAACCATCTACAAACGGGGTGTGAACACGGGCAGGAGAAACACTATTACAACGTATATTATCTGCCAGATAATCACGAGCAACAGAAAGGGTCATAGAATATACAGCTCCCTTGGCAGCCGAATAAGAGAATCGGTCAGGAATACCAACCGTTGCTGCGATAGAGGACATATTCAAAATAACGCCTCCACCATTGGCTTTCAAATGAGGTATGGTGGCAAAAAGACAATTGTATACGCCTTTAATATTGACCTCATAGATACGATCAAAGTCGGCTTCGGAGGTGGTATCCGCCTTTCCAACATGGGCAATACCAGCATTATTCACCAATATATTAATCGGATGTTTGGCATTGATGGCATCAATTACCTTAACTACACTCGCCTGATTGGCCACATTTACCTCATGCGCTTCGGCTTGGCCGCCTTCTGCCTTTAATTCAGCAGCCACTTTTTCCGCCAAAGTGCTATTCAGTTCTAAAATATGGACGTAAGCACCTTGTTTTGCAAAAACTTTGCTAATTGCAAGCCCTATGCCACTGGCACCACCAGTTACCAAGGCTACTTTATTTGTTAAATCAAACATATCAGTAATTAAATAATTTCAACCGGTAGCACCTTAAATATTAAAGCACTACCCATTGTTACTTTACTTAAAGGAATCTATAATTGATCCTAATTCTTTGGAAATATTTAAAGAGAAACACCACGTTTCCAAGGAATGAAATCGTCTTGTCCGAGCTGTTGCGCTTTGGTAAGCTCTCCGCTTGCTACTTTCAAAACATATTCCATCAGCAATTCCGCATTTTCTTCGATTGACTGCGTACCATCTACGACAGGACCACAATCAAAATCGATTACATCTGGCATACGAGCAGTAAGTTTCGAGTTCGTTGCCACCTTAGCAACCGGGCACACAGGATTTCCTGTTGGGGTGCCTAATCCAGTCGTGAAAAGTATAATATTAGCACCAGCAGCAGTTTGTCCAGTAGTAGCTTCTACATCATTTCCTGGGGTGCAAACCAAATGCAAACCAGACTCAGTAGCTCTTTCAGTATAATTCAGTACATCTGCTATATAGGCATTCCCACCTTTTTTGGCAGCGCCAGCCGACTTAATAGCATCTGTTATCAATCCATCTTT
>CAXBLH010000287.1:0-7406 GCA_963976315.1 uncultured Dyadobacter sp. | reverse complement strand
ATCCTGAACTTTTTCTTGGTACCTCCTCATTAATCCAATGAGTATAAAATCAAGTTTTTCCATTTTTAAAGCAGTGTGTTCCATAATTCATTCCAAAATTGAGTATAAAATTTAAAGTTACTACTTAATTTGTTGTGAAATAAATTAGGGCTTTTGCTCTAAAATTGGTACTTTAATAAAATATTTTAAGAAATAGTTCTCCACGGGAGTATTATCCCCCAAAACTTTGATAATTTTACTATTCGGAGATACAATTCAATTAATTCAAGAAAACAAAAATGACTAAACGGTTTCTATTTGCAGCAGGTGCCACGGTGGCCGTTATAATGGCGGCAGTTTCCTGCTACCAAAAGAACGGTACTTTATCAAAAAGTGCTAAGTTAGATGCAGTATCCTACAATTTTCACATACGGCCTATACTCTCTGATAAATGCTTTGCTTGCCACGGGCCCGATGCCAATAAAAGAGAAGGTGGATTAAGATTAGACGAAGAGTCCAGCGCTCATGCTAAATTAAAAGATGGCAAAGGTTTTCGTTTGGTTCCAGGAAACCCGGAACAATCGGAGGTATTTAAACGAATTACCTCCGCAGATCCCGATTACCAAATGCCCACGCCAGATTCTCATTTAGGTTTGCTGAATGAAAATGAGGTAAGTTTAGTAAAAAGATGGATAGAACAAGGAGCTAAATATGAAAAACATTGGGCTTTCAATGCCCCAAAATTAGGAGCACTTCCAGAGGTAAATAAGAGCGACTGGGTGGTGAATGAAATTGATTATTTCACTTTAGCCAAGATGGAAGAAGTAGGCCTAGATCCTGCTGACCAAGCTGGTAAGGACTATTTACTAAAAAGGGTGTCACTGGATTTAAATGGTTTGCTGCCTACCCTGGAATTGCAACGAAAATTTGAAAGTGACCAGTCTGACAAGGCCTATGAAAAGGTAGTAGATGAGCTGTTGGCCAACAAAACATTTGGCGAAAAAATGGCAATACACTGGTTAGATGTTGCCAGGTATGCAGATTCTTACGGTTATCAGGATGATGAATTAAGAACGCAGTGGCCTTGGCGCGACTGGGTGATTAATGCTTACAATCAAAATATGCCTTATGATAAATTTATAACATGGCAGCTCGCTGGGGATATGTTGCCAAATGCCACCAAAGAGCAGGTTCTTGCCACCGCATTTCTAAGAAATCATAAATATACCGAAGAGGGAGGCGTAATTCCAGAGGAATACCGTATTGAATACAACCTAGATAAAACAAAAACTTTTAGTACTGGTCTTATTGGATTAACTGTGGAATGCGCACAATGTCATGACCATAAGTATGACCCCATTTCTCAGGAAGATTACTACCGGATGTTTGCTTTCTTTAATAATTCTAGAGAACAAGGTTTTGAAGGTGATGTATCACGAAGCGTTCCTGCCAAATCTCCCATTCTAACCTTAACCAAGGAAGATATTGACAGCAGAATGAAATATATTAACCATCCAGATACGAGCCAAATTTTGGTTTCAGTGATGGGCGAGCGAGATACTTTGAGGGCAACACATATCCTGAACAGGGGCGTTTATGATGCACCGGGACGCGTGGTAACGGCCAGTGCTTTAAAAGCAGTTATGAAGTTTGATACCACCAAATACCCCAAAAATAGACTTGGTTTAGCGCAGTGGACTATTAGTAAGCAAAACCCCCTGACGGCCCGAGTGTTTGTGAATCAAATTTGGCAAGAATTTTTTGGTTTGGGTATTGTTAAAAGTACAGGAGACTTCGGGATGCAGGGCGACCTGCCGTCACATCCAGCATTGCTCGATTGGCTTGCAGTTGACTTTATGGATCATGGCTGGGATATTAAACGGCTAGTAAAACAAATCGTGATGTCTGCCACCTATCGCCAGTCTGCGGTGGCAGATCAGAAAAAGATAGATAAAGACCCTGAAAATATTTACCTCGCCCGTGGGTCCCGTGTTCGGCTACCAGCGGAATTTATAAGAGATATTGTTTTGTCTACAAGCGGTTTGATAAACACCAAAATAGGCGGGTTTAGTGTGAAGCCATACCAACCAAAAGGACTATGGGAAGCGGCTACGTCGGGACGCGGTGTGCTAGCTGCTTATACCCAGGATAAAGGCGAGCTACTGTATAGACGCGGTATGTATACTTTTATCAAGCTAACTGTACCACCACCCTCTATGATTATTTTTGATGCCAGTAATCGAGATCATTGCGAAGTAAAACGCCAAAAAACCAATACCCCCTTACAGGCCTTGGTAATGCTGAATGATCCCACGGTTTTGGAAGCTTCACGGGTAATGGCCGAACGTATGAGTTTAGAGAAGTCCGGGATTGAAGAAAAGGTGAAAGAATCCTTCCAAAGGATTGTCTGTAGAAAGCCCACCGAACGAGAAGTAAAAATATTGGTTGGTTATTATAATGAAGAAATTGCCAATTTTTCACAAAACGCCCAATTGGCGGGTCAAGTATTGCACGTAGGCGAATACCCTCATGCAGCCAAAGTGGAAAAGAATAAGGCGGCAGCACTCATGCGTGTAATTAACATGCTGTATAACATGGAAGAAACCATTACCAAATCTTAAAGGATATTTAAAATTAACCGAATTGTTTAGCACCTATCCTGAATGTTACTAGATGAAAACATTTACCATTGGCAAAAATCATTTTCAGGAAGTAACTGACAGGCGAAAGCAATACTAAACAAGCGTGATATACCCTAATTACCGCTATTTTAAATCGATAGCCTCTGTGATGAAAATCAAGAAATTATGAAAAAGGAAATTTTTAATTTTGGAGTCAATACCACCAGACGGCACTTCCTATCCAAGCTGAGTTTAGGGCTAGGAAGTGCCGCTTTGGGGTCCATGCTGATTCCCGATATGTTTAAAAGCAATGGTGAGCTGGACATGGCTGAGTTAGAAGCCGGCATGCCCCATTTTGCTCCAAAAGCCAAGCGAGTAATTTACCTGTTCCAAAACGGGGCACCTTCCCAGTTGGATCTATTTGATTATAAACCCATGCTCAATAAAATGCACGGGGAAGACCTTCCTGAATCTATCCGTGGTGGGCAGCGATTAACAGGAATGACCGCCAATCAGGCTAAATTCCCCTTGGCAGGATCCATTTTTAATTTTAAACAATATGGCAAATCAGGGGCTTGGATCAGTGATTTATTGCCTTATACTGCTGGAATTGTCGACGATCTTTGTTTTATAAAATCACTCAATACAGAAGCAATTAACCACGACCCCGCGCTTACCTTCTTTCAAACTGGTGCCCAAGTAGGTAATAGGCCAAGTATGGGTTCCTGGCTAAGTTACGGGCTGGGCAGTGAGAACAAAAACCTACCGGGTTTCTGTGTACTACTCTCCCGTGGAAAAGGAAATGGACAAGGGGTATATTCCAAGTTATGGACCAATGGTTTTTTGGATTCCGTGCATCAGGGTGTGCAATTCAGTAGTGGTGAAAATCCAGTATTGTATCTCGGAAACCCAGAAGGAATGGATAGAACCCAACGCCGAAATATGCTGGATAAGTTAGCCGAACTTAATCAGGGGACATTGGATACCTTCGGTGACCCCGAAATAGCTACCAAAATACAGCAGTATGAGATGGCCTTTCGGATGCAAACTGCCGTTCCAGAAATTACGGATATGAGTAAAGAACCTGAGTCAATCGTAAAAATGTATGGCCCAGAATGCTTGGTACCTGGCACTTATGCTGCCAATTGTTTATTGGCAAGAAAATTGTCGGAACAAGGAGTACGATTTATTCAGCTCTACCACCAAGGTTGGGATAGCCATGGGGGGCTGCCCCGTGAAATTAAAGGGCAATGTATGGATGTAGATCAAGCATCGGCTGCATTGGTGACTGATCTAAAACAACGGGGTTTATTGGATGAAACCTTGGTGATTTGGGGAGGGGAATTTGGTCGTACCAACTATTGCCAGGGAACCCTCACCGATGATAATTATGGTCGTGACCATCACCCTCGTGCTTTTACGGTCTGGATGGCTGGTGGGGGTATCAAGCCAGGAATGGTATATGGTGAAACGGATGATTTTGGATATAATATTGTCAAAGACCCTGTTCATGTGCACGATTTCCATGCCACGATCCTCAATCAACTTGGCTTAGACCACGAAAAATTAGTTTATAAACACCAAGGTCGTCGCTACCGCCTAACAGATGTGGCCGGAAAACTTGTAAAGGATATTATCGCCTAATGAATTCAGAAACTCCCGAAACAGTGATGCCTTTCAAGTTGAAAAGTGTCCTATATAATATTGCCTTTTTCTTAAATGGTTTACTCCTTTTTTTATTAGCTTTTGAAGAAAGGTTTGTTGTTCCAGGTTGGTTACAACCCATCGGTAGACTGCATCCCTTAGTACTACATTTCCCACTGGTCGTACTGTTAATTTATGCATTTTGGGTACTTCTGGTCGACAAGCAGGGTTCAAAACGCTGGCACGAAGGGTACTCAGAGATTTTATTGTTACTGGGGGTATTTACAGCTGTAATTGCCGCTTTCTCTGGTTTTATACTATCCAAAGAGCAAGGCTATGAAGCGGATGCTCTTTTTTGGCATAAATGGAGCGGTATCGTCATCTCCATAAGTAGTTTGCTGTGGTATGGAATATTAAAACATCTTCCACCTTGGAAATTAATAACCAAAGTTTATGCAGGGTTGGTAGCCATAGTGCTGTTAGTTGGTGGCCATTTGGGTGGAAACCTGACACACGGTGACGATTTTTTAACGGCTTCTTTCGTGAGTGAACCCGAAACTAACGTCAAGGTTAATTTACAGGAGGCACTGCTTTTCGACGATTTGGTAAAACCTGTTTTGGAACAAAAATGCTATTCCTGTCATAACGATAAAAAGTCTAAGGGCGATTTGCAGATGCAGACACAAGCCCTTTTGACAAAGGGTGGAAAGAATGGTATGCTTTGGGATACGACCAAGGCCGATCTTGGGCTATTAATTTCTCGATTACACCTAGGAATCGATGACAAGAAGCACATGCCACCCCGTGGAAAACCCCAATTAACCTCAGAAGAAATTGTATTATTGGCTACATGGGTAAAAGCAGGTTCTAGTTTCAGTCAAAAAGTAGTCAGTTTAGGTACCGACGACCCTGTTTATGTCTATGCTCAAAAGATATTTGGTGGTGATCGCCAAGAAGAACAATATGATTTCGATGCTGCCAGTAATGATGAAATAGCGAAATTGAATACGAGTTACAGGCTTATTGCACCACTAGCACTTGGTTCGCCTGCTTTGGCGGTTAATTTCTACAACCGTTCTAGTTTTAAGAGTTCCGATATCAACGATTTGGCATCTATCAAAAATCAGATCGTGTCTATTGATTTGAGCAAAATGCCATTGAAAGATGAAGACCTGAAACTATTAGCACAATTTACGGAATTACGGACGCTTATCTTAAACTTTACGGACTTAAAAGGGACAACCCTATCCGAACTTAGTAGTTTGTCCAAATTAAAATTATTGTCTCTAAGTGGTACTGCTTTAAAGTTGGAGCAACTGGACGCTCTTAAAAAGTTACCTGCCCTTCAAAAGGTATTTGTATGGAGTACAGGATTAGATGATAAAGCAGTAGCTCAACTCAAAAAAAATCCAAAAATTGACTTTGAATCTGGTTTTGAAGGGGACACCATTGTAATTGGGCTCAATCCACCCGACATTTTGAACGAAGAAACTTTTTTAAATAAAGGAGACCTTGTATCTGTCAAACATCAAATCCCTGGTGTAACGATACGGTATACCACTGATGGTGCAGACCCAGATAGTATCTCCTCGGCTATTTATAAAAAGCCTATTCTGGCAGATAAAAATTTTACTTTAAAAACAAGAGCTTTTAAAAAAGGCTGGTTCGGAAGTTCGACTGAAGAGAAGTCATTTATATTGGCAGGTTTCAAAGTGGATAGTGTCAAACTACTTACTTTACCGGATAAACAATATATGGCCTCTAAGGACTTAACACTTACGGATGGTATTAAAAGTGATTCGAAATCGGGAACTGGAAAATGGCTGGGTTATCGAGATACAGATTTTGAGTCATTGTTACTTTTCAAAAAAGAAGTAAAAGTAAAATCACTGACGATAAGCATGTTTAGAAAAATAGATTCCTATATTTTTCCGCCATCGATTATAGAAGTTTGGGGTGGTGAAAATCCTCAAAATCTGAAACTATTGAAAAAAGAAAATCCTGAGATGCCCCATGAGAAAACGCCCAACAGTTCTAATATTTTCTTTAGCCTAGATTTCGATGCTACGGGTATACGGTGTATTAAAGTAGTTGCTAAACCTGTTAAAAAATTACCGAGCTGGCATAGAGGAAAAGGCGACAAAGGCTGGATTTTTATTGATGAAATTGTAGTGAACTAATAGCGATTTTCATTTATAAGTCATCCGTTGTGGTGACTTATAAATGAAACAATCCCTCTACGAAATGGCTACACATTGGCTTCTTAGGTGGATCATGTGGAAGCATCTAGAGGTTATTTACAATTTTTTTGGTGGAGCTATTCCATTATTTTAGCAGTACCGCACCAAAACTACACCACTAATTTCAGGAGCCTTAACCCCGAAATCTTCCTAAAAGAAGATCACAACGAAGTAAAAGGAGTGAACGCTGACAACATTAAAACCGATTTTAGGCAACTATACCCAAGAGGTATTTCAGTAAATAGCGCTTATTACGATTTAAGAGTTACACCTGTTTAAAATTAAAATATCAATGCTTTTCATCTCCTGGTTTTGGTATAAAAGCTTCTGGGTGGGTTGTTTTTATTTGCGCTCTTAATTCGTTCGCCCAATCGATCAAAGTCTGGTTTTCATCCGTTGTAAGTCTCGCTTCTGGGTGCAAATTCTGATAGGACTCCAAAGGCATCCAATGATCCGTTTGTGATTCTACCAATTCTTCCAACTTATGCTCCGCTCTTTTGGGAGGGTATTCAGCGAATTCTGAAAGATTGAAATGTTTTTTACCATCCACAATATGGTCATTCAAGTACCAAGCTACTGGCTGAACGGCATTATACCAGGGGTAATTGGTATTATTGGAGTGGCAGTCCCTACACGCTTTGTCCAAAATAAGTTTTACATCTTGTGGAACCCTATAATGCTTTTCAATATCATTGACACTTTGCTCTGCGGATACATTGGGCGTGGGCCTAATGAGTTGAATTATAACTAAAATCACTAAGAGAGCAATCAGAATTTTTTTGATCATTTTGATAGAGGTTTAAGTGAAAAATCAGTTCAATTTAGAAGGAAAAGGTTCTTAAAACAAAACCAAACAATGCCGCAGCTAGTATAGGGCCGGCTATGGGTACCCAAGCATATCCCCAATCGGAACTACCTTTGT
>CAXBLH010000286.1:0-7414 GCA_963976315.1 uncultured Dyadobacter sp. | reverse complement strand
AGACCAAACATTTGACAACCTGATTGCCACTCCTGATAATTTCTCAAAAGGTGAATATGATACCTGTGTTTTCAAAAATTGCGAATTTGGAAACTTCAACTTATCAGGCTTCGAGTTTGTTGATTGTGAGTTTATTGGCTGCAACTTAACAATGGCAAACTTGGCCAAAACTGCCTTTAAAACAGCGAAGTTCAAAGAATGCAAATTATTGGGGGTTCATTTTGAAGTCTGTAATCCATTTCTGCTTTCCTTAGATTTTGAGGGATGTATGTTAAACCTTTCTTGTTTTTTCAAACTCAATCTAAAAAATTCTCGGTTCGACCATTGCTCCATGCAAGAAGTCGACTTTTCAGACGCAAATTTGTCGGGATGTTCCTTCGATAACAGTAACCTATTAAATACTACTTTTGTGAATACCAATTTGGAAAAAGCAGATTTCCGACTGGCAGAAAACTTCCATATAGACCCCGAAATGAATAGAGTAAAAAAGGCTAAATTTTCAAATTCAGGATTGATCGGCTTACTAGGTAAGTACGATATTGTAGTAAAAATTTAAAAGCGTAAATGGTATCGCAATTTGCCAATACCATTTACGATAGTAGTTCCTTTCTGATTCTTAAAACTTAATTTGGAATTCCTTTGGAGGCTCGGCACCCAGTAGATTTTTTACAAAATAATCCCATCTCCGGCGCATAATATACAAGGTATCTTCGCCAAAAGAGTGCCTTGCGTGTGGTAGGATAATCATGTCAAAATCTTTGTTGGCTTTCACCAAAGCATCCGCTACCAAATAAGTATTATAAGGCGGCACATTGTCGTCCATATTCCCATGTACTAGCATGAGTTTCCCTTTTAAGTTTGCTGCCAAATATTGATTCGCCTGCACTTCATAATTGGATACACCTTTTTCATTGGTGGTTAAAAGCCCTATATAACGTTCACCCCAGTCGTCCTCATACCCACGGTTGTCATGGTTACCGGACTCCGAAAACCCGACTTTATAAAAATCAGGAAAACGAAACATGGCTGCTGCTGATGCAAATCCTCCTCCCGAATGCCCCCAAACACCTACCCGATCCAAATCCATATAAGTACGAGAATTAGCCAACTCTTTGATACCAGAAACTTGGTCATTCAATGAATTTTCACCCATATTCCCATAGCAGGCATCATGGAACGATTTCGAACGGTCAGGGTTACACGAACCATCAATCAACACCACTACAAATCCTAACTCTGCAAGTGCTTGATGGTCATTGCGAGCCGTAGTAAAGGAACGACTTCCAACTGCACCACCAGATGGCCCTGGATAGATATAATTTACTACTGGATATTTTTTGGTTTTATCCAAATTGGAAGGTGTAAAAATCAAACCATATAAATCCCATTGCTTAACATGCGATTTTACAACCACTGGTTCTGGTGCTTTCCATCCTTTGGCGGTTAACGCCGATATATCCGCAGTCTCCAAGGTACTGATTAGCTTTCCATCCAATTTTCTTAATACTGAAATCGGCGGAACGTTTGGCTTGGAATAGGTATCTACAAAATAAGGTCCGTTTGGAGAAATCGACAATTCGTGGTTTCCGTCCTCAGGGGTGAGTAATTTCAAATCAGTACCATTCATTTTGATACTATAAAAATGGGAGAAATAAGGATCGCGACCCTTTTCACGCCCGTTGGCCTCGAAATATAGAATCCGTTTTTTAGTATCCCATTTCAATAACTGGGTAACTACAAAATTCCCTTTCGTAATTTGATTTTTCAACTTACCCGTATTGGCATCATAGAGATATAAATGTCCCCAGTCATCACGCTGCGAGTACCAAATAATCTCTTGACTCTCTTCCAAATAGTGCCAATTAATCTTTCCCCGTCCCGACTCATACTGGGTAGCCACTTTTTCTTCTAAAATTGCTTTTACATCTCCAGTATTTGCATCGGCCATTTGAAGCTTGGCTTCTTGATGGTTACGTGTGGAAGAAACAAAAATCAGTTTACTAGCATCGGCATTCCATTCATTATCATCAAAAGAACCTGAACAAGAAATATCATCGCAAAGTGTGCCCCTTCGCGCATCCGCAGGGATTTTAAGTCGAATAATTTTAGGGGAATCGACTTCTATGATCACACGATGTATCTGAATAATAGCACTATCTGCCGGTAATGGATATTTCCATGTTTGCAATTCAGGTGCACCCACTTTGGTTTTCACTAAATACATATCACTTACATGACGCTGATCTTGCTGAAAAGTGGCCAGTTTTTTGGAATCAGGTGACCAAAGTACAATGGGCCTATCGCTTTTCCGCCAACCAGCATTATCGGTGGCATATCCAAAGTTTTCAGTACCGTCGAATGTTAATTGAGTATCCTGATCAGACACCAAATCATGCGACCACAAATTCCATTCCTTAATATATACCTCCTTTTTGCCATCTGGTGACTTGACTGCACTCACCCTTGATTTTTTTAAACTAGGAATAACTTTTGAATCATCAGGAAGGATGTCCTTGGTACTTTTACCAGAAGTTCGTTTTCCATTAGCAGGGTCTATTAATACAAATTCTTGTCCAGCAGTGGTATTAACTTTATACCAAAATTTGCCATCCAACTGCCAATTTGGATTTACTTTCCCATGGTATACCAAAGAGTTGGTATTCGGTGAAAGGAACTGAACTGCTTTTTCATAGTTTTCAGTAGTGAATACCCGTTGATCGTCAACTGAAGATTGGGCAAAACTGGTGGTTGCCAAACAAACGAAGAGTATAAAACAGAAGTGAGAGTGCCTCATTATTGCGATTTTGTTAATAAATAGACTGCAATATCTTAAAATATTTGGAGATATCATTGCTTCACAGAACCACCCTAACCTACCAATTACACCACTTCAGTGGGCACGCATGGGAATCAATTTTAACCTAATGACACTTCATACTTACCGTCAAAATTTGATATATTTGTTTAAAATACTTGGACATGCCTGAATTCGTTGAAAGATATATCAATCCATTTACCGACTACGGTTTCAAAAAACTATTTGGTGAAGAGGTAAATAAAGATTTATTGCTGGATTTCCTGAACGAGCTTCTTAAAGAAGAACAGGGACAAATCATGAGTATTACTTATCTAAAATCGGAACAATTAGGCGTTACGGATTTAGATAGGAAAGCCATTTTTGATCTTTATTGTGAAAACGAAAAAGGTGAAAAGTTTATCGTTGAGTTGCAAAAATCTAAACAGCAATTCTTCAAGGATCGTACCGTCTATTATTCCACTTTCCCGATTCGTGAACAAGCCAAACGTGCTGACTGGGATTTTGAATTAAAAGCGGTGTATACCATCGCCATTTTAGATTTTGTTTTTGACGCCGATAAAGCTGAAGTAAATAAATTTCGCTACGATGTTAAATTGACCGATATTGAAACCCAAAAGGTGTTTTATGATAAACTTACCTTCATTTATCTAGAAATGCCAAAGTTCAATAAAACCATTGACGAGCTACAAACTCGTTTCGATAAATGGCTTTATGTTATCAAAAATCTCAACAGGCTTGAACGAGTACCTGAAAAGTTGAAAGAGCAGATTTTTGAAAAAGTATTTGACACAGCAGAAATGGCCAAGTTTTCAAAAGAGCAATCACAACAATATGAAAACAGTTTGAAATACTACCGTGACTTAAAAAATTCTTTTGATACGGCTCGAAAAGAAGGAAGGGAAGAAGGATTAGAAAAAGGAAGGGAAGAAGGAAGGGAAGAAGGAAGAGAAGAAGGAATAGAAGAAGGAAAACTCACCATAGCCCAGAATATGATTTCGAAAGGTTTCAGTAATATTGAAATCTCTGATATTACAGGAGTAGCAGTTGAACTGATTGAGAATTTAAGGAAGTAAACGAGCTGTTTCGAAAAGCCATTTTACTTTTTCCGAAGCGACAAATAGTAGTGCCAAAGTAGCATTGTAGCTACCGAACGATAAGGTTTCCAAGATTCTGCCAATTCAAGTAGCGAACGATGGGAAGTGTCCGTGGGCAATGATTTTAATTGTTTTAGTGCATTCCTAGCAGCCAGATCGCCAATTGGAAAGATGTCCAAACGCTGCAAAACAAACACCAAGTATACATCGATAGTCCAATCCCCTACCCCTTTTATTTGGACAAGCTGCTTATGAATTGCTTGATTGTCACAATTTTCTAGCTCCGACATTATCAGTTTTTTTGAAACAATTGCCTCAGCAAGTGCACGAGTATAAGTCGTTTTCTGTCGGCTAAAATAACACGCTTTTAGTTCCGTATCTGTGAGCGTTAACAGCTTTTCAGGTGTAACCTCGCCTATGTAATTTCGCAACTGATTTATGGCACTCAATGCAGAAGCCAACGAAACTTGCTGTTCCAAAATAATATGCACCAATGAATCAAAGCTATTGGGCCGCGACCAAAACGGTGGATAACCAAACTCCTCAATGATCGATTTTAAATCCGGATCAATTAAACCCAATTTATCACAAATAGCAACTAGGTCTGCACTACTAAAAGTTTGATCCAATCGCATATTCTTCATAAACTCACCCAAACCTAAGTACATCAAGCATTTACT
Source organism: uncultured Dyadobacter sp. (assembly GCA_963976315.1). Lineage (GTDB taxonomy): Bacteria > Bacteroidota > Bacteroidia > Cytophagales > Spirosomataceae > Dyadobacter. Next base: position 2,822 of record CAXBLH010000286.1, on the reverse strand, counting down.
AGTGCTTCAATATCAAATTTTGTCATTTTCATAAAAGCAGCTACTACCTGAGGTGCTTTTACAGAGTCAGCCATTAGTTTTGGAAGTATTGCAGGTATAATTTGCCAGGAAACCCCATATTTATCGGCCAGCCAGCCACATTGGTCGTAGCGACCATCTTTACCTAAAAGCTCCCAGAAATAGTCAATATCTTCTTGAGTTTCGCATTCTAAAACGAATGAGTTGGCAGGGGTAAAATCAAAGTCATGCACTCCTGAACCACTCATAGCATTGAAAATAAATTCCTGTACCTTGTATTGTGCAAATAAAATAGTACCATCGGGGATATCCGGATTATTGGAATAAGGCATCTCCATTAGAATTCGCGACGGGTCAAAAACTGTTGTATAGTGCGTGATAGCTTCCTTTACCAATTGTACCTTTTCGTTGGCAAACATAAGACAAGGAACTACCTTTTGCTCTGAACGAATATCGTCAATATCCAACTGCCAGTTTACGCCAAAACGATCCTGTACCCAAGCGTATTTGCTCGACCAATCATATTTATCCAAAGGCATTAAAACACTCCCATTGTCAGACAAAATCGCATAAAGCCTTTCTATTTCACTTTCGCTACCACAATGTACAAAATACGAAACAGCAGGGTTTACCTTATACTTTGGCCCGCCATTTAGGCCCATAAAACGTGTACCATTTAACTCAAACGAGGCTACCATTGGATTCAACTGCAGCACTTTTGAATTCGGGAAAGTTTGAACATAAAATGCTGCTGCCTCCGCCGCATTGCCGTCAAACCAAAGACATGGATAAATAGTATTTGCTTTCATTATTGTTTATAGTTTATGGTATTCTGATGGTCGTAATAATAGGTATTCATATTTAGAGCCTGTTGAAATTTGTGAATTCATTTCTGGAATTTTATATTTTAAATCATCCCAAATAGCATGGGTAAAATCAACAGCTGGTTCAGTTGGCCTCCTCAATGTCGGATAAGCTTCCACATGTAACTCTTTGTATTTACGATTTAATTGGTCAATAATATACTTGATCGACTCCATAATTCGAGCTATACAAAAGGCTTTTATTAAATCATTAGCGTAACGTTAATCTACTTTTGTCAACTCTACCCAAAATGGAAGGATATTCTTCCCGCCAACCGCATAAAACGGAATGATATCACAGTCAATATCCGCTAACTTTACCCCTTTCATTTCTATCATGTCGGTGTCATTAGTTCCTTTTACTAATTTTTGTTGTACTACCGCACCCGTTTCCAAATAAATATGTCCATTGGGCTTTACTGGTTCCACAAATTTGAACCGGATGTTGTAGGTACCTTTCTTGATTGACACCCTCCAATTCCCATAAATATCCTCCTGATTCCAAATACCCCGTTCGCCACCCGCATCATTTCTGTTCAGAATAACTGGGTTTTCATGGCTATCACCGATAAGCACCCGTGGCTGATTGACCAAATTTTCAGAAGTTATCAGTTCTTGATACATTTTGTCCAGCTCTTTTTTAAGATCAGCGGCAACTTTATTTTCCGTAACCACTTGGTTTTTTTGTTCATAAGGATCATCGGTAAGGTCATATAATTCAAAATCTTGTAAGGGCGCATCATAATCTGCCATCGCCACTAACTTGTAATTCCCTTTCCGTAAGGCCATGTTATTGTACAGTTCAGGATAGCGGCGCGACCAATAAAAAAACAAGGAACGGTTTTCCCAATCCACTTTTCTGCCTTGCATAGAGTTCACCAAACTATGCCCATCCAAGTGGCGACCTTTTGGCAAAGCCACGTGACACAATTCAGATAAAGTAGGTAATATATCAATATGCGCAGCAACTGTTTCCACGGCCTTGCTGTTACCTAGCCCACCAGGATATCTCAAATAAAATGGTACTCTTACTCCTCCTTGATATACACTTCCTTTCCTACCACGCATTCCCGCAACATACCGCACCTGCTGCGGCCCATTGTCAGTCATAAAAATAACAATGGTATTGTCTGCGATTTTCAGTTCATCCAGGGTCTTGAAAAGCTTATCCAAATTGTCATCGATATTGTTAACCATGGCATATACCTTCCGTGCATCTTCCTTATCCTTTTCAGACATATTAGGAAATGGCTTACCATCATTTTGAAAACCCCTAGTAGGATCTATGTCTTTAAATTTATTGTAATAAGCTTCTGGTACCTGCAATGGCGTATGAGGCGCATTGAAAGCGAGATAACAAAAGAAAGGTGCAGATTTATTGTTTTTAATGAACTTGATCGCATTTTCAGCGAAAATATCTGAACAATATCCATTATACGCCTCCTGCTTGTTATTATGCCAAAGTACCGGATCAAAATAGCTACTATCTCCTTTGAAATAAGTCGTAATATCCCCCACCTGCCCCATACCACCCGACAAATGGATCAACGATTCATCAAAACCTTGATCGCTCGGTCTACAAGGATAATTATCCCCCAAATGCCACTTCCCAAATATCCCTGTTTTATAATTTGCCGTTTTAAGCATACTTCATTAGAAGCCATTGTGGCACCGCCGTTGTAGGTATCACGCATACCCGTTCGTAAAGAATACCGACCAGTCATTAAACTGGATCTTGTCGGCGCGCAAACCGGTGAAACATAGAAATTGGTAAAGCGTATACTTTCTGAAGCGAATTGGTCAATTGCTGGCGTTTTAACATTGGGATTTCCTGTAGCTCCCAAATCTCCATAACCTTGATCGTCGGTAAGAATGATGATTACATTAGGATGCTTGACGGCCTGCGCCATGGCAAAAGTACCAGTAAGGATAAAAAAAAGT
>CAXBLH010000285.1:0-7473 GCA_963976315.1 uncultured Dyadobacter sp. | reverse complement strand
TGGGCTGGAGCTGGTGACCCTAAAACGAACTATGAGGATGGCATTAAGCTGTCATTTGCTGATTGGGGTGCTGGTGGCGTAGATGCTTATCTGACGGACATGACAAGTAAACCAATTAATTATGTGGATCCGATTGATGCTCGTAATAATTTTACTGTAGCTTCAACCATTACTGTAGCCTGGAATGCTTCAGATTCGAATGAATTGAAATTGGAAAAAATCATTACCCAAAAATATCTAAATACCTTCACTAATACGCTTGAAGCATGGGTAGATTTTAGAAGAACGGGTTATCCAAAAATCCCTAGTGTAGCGAAGAATGATAGCAATGCGGATTGGGGAATAATTCCAGCCGGTCAGTGGATAAAAAGAATGCCGTTTATAAACGCAGAAAGAACTGGAAACACTGCTGCGGTAACTGACGCCGTATCCAAAATGGGTACTGGTGCAAAGGATGATATTGCGACTCGACTTTGGTGGGATACGGGTAAAGTTGCCAACTTTTAATAGCAGAAAAGATTATTTTTTCAGAATGGGGATGGCAATTTGTCATCCCCATTTTATATATATAGCGGAATGGGTACTGCATGGATACATTACGCACTTGTCTAAAAGGTTGAGAAGGCAACTCAAAAAAGGAAGCTTCGTTGGTTCAAGTTTTTTTATTAGATTTAAAGGTTAGTCTTTACATAGATTTATCTCGAAAATGAAGTTTTTTAGCCCTATTAGTTTCTGTCTATTCACTGTATATTTTACTTCTCTTAGTGCGGTTTCATTCGCTCAAAAAACCCTTTTTGACTTAACGAATCCCAAAGAAACCAGTCTGAATTTTGTAAATAAAATTTCCGATAATGAAGACCTCAATGTCATGGCCTATGAATATTTTTATAATGGCGGCGGTGTAGCGGTGGGGGATATAAATAATGATGGTTTGGAGGATGTTTTTCTGACTGCCAATATGTCGGAGAATAAGCTGTTTCTGAATTTGGGGAATTTGAAATTTAAGGATATTACCCACCCCGCAGGAAAAGGATTGGCTGGTAGAAAGGATGGCTGGAAAACAGGAGTAACCATGGCTGACGTTAACGGAGATGGATTGCTGGATATCTATGTTTGTTATTCCGGGAAGGTAGATGAGGATAAACGTAAAAATGAGCTTTTTATAAATAAGGGAAACAAAAATGGTATTCCGGTTTTTGAAGAACGGGCAGAGGAATTTGGGCTAGCAATTCCAAGTTACAGCACTCAGGCAGCATTTTTTGATTATGACAATGATGGTGATCTTGATATGATGTTACTCAATCATAGTGTTAAAAAAATCGATAATATGCAGCTGTCCAAATTTAAACAGCAAACGGATCCCTTAGCCGGTAATAAGCTTTTTGAAAATAAAAATAACCACTTTGAGGATGTGTCTGAATCGGCAGGTATCAATCAATTCCCGTTGACATTTGGCTTGGGGATTGCCATTTCTGATATCAATAAAGATGGGTGGCTAGATATTTACGTTACCAACGATTATAATGAGCAGGATTATTTATACCTAAATCAAGGAGATGGTACTTTTAAGGAAGTTTCAAAAGCCTATTTCAGGCATATGGCTCAGTTTTCAATGGGGGTAGATATTGCCGACTTTAACAATGATGGTTTGCCCGACTTAATGTCTCTGGATATGCTTCCGGAAGACAACCGGAGACAAAAATTATTGCAATTACAGGAAAACTATGAGGCTTTTGATCTGATGCAAAAGCAGGATTTGCACAAGCAGTATATGCGGAATATGTTGCAGCTCAATAATGGAAATGGAACGTTTAGTGAAATAGGACAGCTCGCAGGAGTTTCGAATACCGACTGGAGCTGGTCGCCATTATTTGCAGATTTTGATAATGATGGCTTTAAGGATCTGTTTGTGAGTAACGGCTATTTTCGCGATTATACCAACAAGGACTTTTTGCGGTACTGGGGTGATTACAAGATTAAAAAGGCCGTAAGTCGTGAAAAAGTCAAATTGATGGACTTAGTGAATGCGATGCCTTCTACCAAACTGGCCAATTATATCTTTAAAAACAATGGGGATTTTACCTTTACCAATATGCAGGAAACTTGGGGTTTGCCTCAGGGTAGTATCTCTGCAGGTGCTGTTTATGCGGATTTGGATAATGATGGAGACCTTGATTTGCTAATCAGCAATATCAATGAAAATGTTTCATTATATAAGAACAACTCCAATGAGATTGGCAAAAAAGCATTTATTCAAATCAAGCTAAAACAATCAACGGGTAACCTCAATGCCGTAGGAGCAAAAGTAACAGTGCATACAGGCGATCAGATTCAGTATCAAGAGGCTATTCCGAGCAGGGGGTATTTGTCCTGTGTTTCCCAAAAAATGAATTTTGGATTAGGTCAAAATATCCAAATATTAGATAGTATTACCGTCATTTGGCCGGATCGATCCGTACAAATACTTAAAAAAGTAGCGGTTAACCAGATTTTAGAAATTAACAAAATGGAGGAAATAGCTACTCCTAAAATGCGTGATGATGCCGTTAAAAATACACCCGTATTTTCAGAAATTGCGCCTTTAATAGCTTTTGAACATCAAGGGTTCGATGAAAATGACTTCAAAAGACAGCCACTCATGCTGAGTATGTATTCCCAAACAGGGCCGGTGATAGCCCAGGGAGATGTAAATAACGACGGCCTAGAGGATATTTTTATTTCAGGAGATCAAGAACACAAGGCGCGGATATGGCTTCAAAATAAACGTGGTAGTTTCGAGGAAATGGCTGGTTTCGCCATCGGTGATGAAGATATTTCAGCCATATCAGCTGCCCTTTTCTTCGATGCAAACGGCGATGGAAATATTGATTTGTACGTGGCTAAGGGTGGGTACTCCTTGTTTGAGCCCAATACCATTTCATTACAGGATGAGCTTTATCTTAACAATGGAAAAGGGAAACTTGAATTGTCTGTGCTTTCCTTACCAAATATGAAGGCGAGTAGTAAGGCATGTGTGCGGGCAGCGGATTACGACAATGATGGAGATCTTGATTTATTTGTGGGGGGAAGAATAATACCGGGGCGTTATCCCGAAAATCCCAAATCCTATTTATTAAATAACGACGGAGCAGGGAACTTTAAAGTGGTTTCTACTCCATTTTCTGAGGTAGGTATGATTACCGATGTTCGTTGGGCGGATATGGATCACGATGGCCGACAGGATTTGGTTTTGTGTGGGGAATATATGCCCATCAAAATATATGTGAACCTTGCAACAGGTTTTGTGGATAAGACCAGTTCCTATTTTCCTAAGGAAATTCCAGGGCTTTGGTCGGCATTGATGGTAGAAGATGTGAATAAGGACGGTGAGTTAGATATCATAGTAGGAAATTTTGGATTAAATTCACAAATAAAGGTTTCCGAAAAAGAACCAGCAGCGTTGTACTATTCCGACTTTGACGAAAACGGTTCTATTGATCCCTTCTTTTGTTTTTATATTCAAGGAAAATCCTATCCATTCGTGAGTCGGGATGAACTCAACGACCAGATTTTTCCAATGCGAAAGAAGTTTGCTTTTTATAAAGACTATGCCGAGGCTACGATTACAGATATTTTTTCAAGTGAAGAATTAGCGAAATTCAAATTGAAATCTGTGCACGAAATGCGCAGTATGGTACTATTAAATCACCAAGGAACCATGAAGGCTTGGGCGTTACCAATTGAAGCGCAGTTTGCACCTGTAACAGCCATGGTTTATCAGGATTTCGATGGAGATGGCCAAGCTGATTTGTTTTTGGCTGGCAATAAAACCGACAACCGGTTGAAGCTAGGAAGCATGGATGCTAATTATGGTTGTTTTTTGAAAGGCGATGGAAAAGGGAAGTTTTACTATATTAATCAAATACAGTCTGGGTTGTCTATTATGGGTGATGTAAAATCAGTAGTAACAATAGAGGCAGGCATAAGTCAAATTATGGTGATAGGCGCGTTTAATGAACCTATTCAGTTTTATCAATCCAACCCTTAGGGATATTTACTTGATGGATCTGTATTGAGGGTCAAAGCAAATGTATACTCATGAAAAAAACCATTTTTCTATTATTAATTAGTTTTCAAATTGTAGAAGCACAAAGGCCTAAAGACCTTGGGCATTTTTTAAAACCCACTGTTTTTGCTACTACTATGGTAATGATCCACGATGTAGTGAATCCTCCTGCTGCAAGCCGGTTTTATGCCTATTCCTTGTTAGGTGCGCAGGAGATTATTGCCCGAAATAATAAAAATATACTTTCGCCAATGGCTTTAGTAAAAAGATTGAAGCCCATTGAGATTTCTGAAAAACAGACATACAATTATCAAATTGCTGCGCTCTACAGCATTCTAGAGACTGGTAGAATTATGATGCCTTCTGGGGAGGTGTTAGCGGAGGAGCAATCAAAATTTATTGAATCATTAAAGTTAGAGGGCATTCAAGAATTAGAAATAGAACGGGCAATAGGTGTTGCCAAAGAAGTTTCCAAACAAATAGCTGCCGATGCGGCATCTGATAATTATTTAAAGCTAAGTGCCCTCAGAAGGTATAGGCCCCTCAAAGGGGAGGCTTATTGGTATCCCACACCACCAGGGTATATTGAAGGTATTGAGCCGAATTGGAAAACGATTAAAACCATGCTAATCGATTCTTGTAACCAGTTTGTTCCAGTAGAACCGGTTCCTTATAGTAGTGATACCACCAGTGAATTCTATAGGCAAACGATGGAAGTTTATCAGGCAGTCAATAACCTGAATGAAGAAACCACCTTAATTGCCTCATTTTGGGATTGTAATCCGTTTGCGATCAATACCTCGGGGCATATGATGATTGGTTTTAAGAAAATCAGTCCTGGAGGGCACTGGATGGGAATTGCCGGCATCGCTTCAGAAAAAGCCAAATTAAGTTTGGATCAGTCTGTATTGGTACATTCACTGGTAGGAATTACCCTGATGGATGCCTTTATCAGTTGTTGGGATGAAAAGTACCGAAGTAACCGTATCCGACCGGAAACAGTAATTAACCGTCTGATAGATAAACGCTGGCAACCCTTACTTCAAACACCACCTTTTCCAGAGTATACTAGCGGGCATAGTGTAATTAGTACCGCGGCTGCAGAAACCCTGACCTATTTGTTTGGCGATCATTTTTCATTTTCAGATGACACCGAAATAATCTTTGATTTGCCTGTACGGGAGTTTAAATCTTTCCGGTTGGCCTCGGAAGAAGCGGCTATATCACGACTTTATGGAGGTATACACTATCGCGATGCCATTGTTTATGGTCAGAAACAGGGTAGAGAAATTGGACAGTTTGTTGTAAAAAAACTTAAACAAGCTGGCGTAGGTCCACTAATAATTAGACCCTAGTTTTTTTGAAAGCAACTCATATTTGGTTTATATTTGGTGGTGGATAGAATTCTGGCCAGTATAATCGCTGTGGACTTTATCCATTTAAAGCTATCTTTTTTAGATCTGACCTCTTGAAGTTGAATAAGTATTTGTATTTCGTGGTACTCCTATTATTGAAAGTTAATTTCAATGGACAAGCGCAGGATTTAATTATCACTCAAGTGGGAGACTCTTTAAATGTTAAAGTACTCACCAAAGACGAAGATTATCTGCATTTTTTTTATAAGGAAGCCAATCACTTTACCACTCGCCAGCTACCCTTAAATCAAATTAAGAAGGTCGTTTCTGGGTATTTTCAAGGTGAACCTGTAATTCTAAATATTTTAAACGACTCTAAAGCCGATACTTTGCCTGTGATTGTCCTTTCAGAAGAAATGGAAAATGCAGATTTGGATACCCTGCAAATTGTTGCCAAGTACCAGCCCGAGTTTTATATCGGTGGTAACGGTGGGTTGTCAAAGCGGTTATACGGAACAAGAATAGGTGCATCCCAATTGGAATTAGAGTATATCCAAAAACTTAAGTCTGGTGTAACACTGGGTTTGGAGAGTTATTATTTTTTTAAAAGACATTGGGGAGTGGGTTTACGATATGATTCCTATTTTTCGAAGGCAGAAATGACTAATTTTGATTCAGAAGATGTCAAAATTGAGTACATTGGTGCTGGAGGAGTTTACAGAAAACCCATTTTTTCAGGTAATCAGGCTATTCAATTTGGCTTTTGGATGGGTTATCAACCATATTCAAACAAAAGGAGGATACAGTCTGAGCCTTTACACTTACAATCAAAATCAATGGGTTGGGGTTTAACAGCATCCATTTTTCAACCTGTAGGTAAGCAAATGTTGGTTTCATTAACGGGTAGTTGCTTTTTAGGAGCCGGTTATAAAATGACCACTAAATCAGCTGATGGAAGCGCGGTGGGCGTATTGGGGAAAGATAACTTTGAGGATTTTACTCGAGCATCGCTGACTCTGGGAATAGGCTATATCACAAAGGTGCATAAAAGACATTCGAAATAGTTTGTTTGGTAAGCCTTCTTTGTTTTGGAATAGAAAATTTAAACAAGCTCTTAATGATTAAAAATTAGTAATTCATATTGGATTTACTAAGGGATAAATGTGAATATATAGTCTTTAAGAAAAGAAGATAAATTCTGAAGAAGATTTTTGAAGTAGAAAAAAGTAGACAATTACTTCAACAAGCATACGTTGTGTTCGTACCTAAACCAAAATTTACAATTTAAAACACTAATATGAAATATAAATACCTTGCATTGTCATTATTGATTTTGTCCGTTCTTACGCTAATGAATAGTGAGTCATATGCTGAAAGTGATCTTGTAAAAAAGAAAAAACCATTGGTCGTCTTTGTAACTGGCGATCATGAGTATAGCGGAGAAGCTACTTTGCCAATTTTGGCGGAGGAATTAGAGAAAAACTATGGCATACGTGCCGTAGTATTGAAGGCTTATCCGAATCAGAATAGTGAAAAAAATATTCCAGGATTAGAAATTCTAAAAGAAGCCGATTTGGCGGTATTTTACCTGAGATGGCGACAATTGCCAGACGATCAGCTGGAAATGATAGATGCTTACTTAAAAAGTGGTAAGCCAGTGATGGGATTCAGAACTACCTCACATGCTTTTAATTTCCCCAAAGGCCATAAAAGTGAAAAGTGGAATGCATTTGGTGAGTTTGCCTTAAACTCCCCTCCAGGATGGGGCGGGAAAGCAAAGCATACGCATTACGGTCATGAAAGTAGTACAGATGTTTCCGTAATTGCTGCTCAGGCCAAACATCCAATTTTGACAGGTGTTTCTCCTAATTTCCATGTAAGATCGTGGCTATACCATGTATTGCCCGACTATCCTACAAAAGGCTCTAACTGGTTATTAATGGGGAAAGCTGTAGATCCTAACAAAAAGGCCATAGAAAACCCTGTTGCCTGGACCGGAACAAATAGTTTTGGTGCTAAAATTTTTATGACCACCCTGGGGCACCCCGATGACTTTCAGGTGGAGTCGTTTCA
>CAXBLH010000284.1:0-7486 GCA_963976315.1 uncultured Dyadobacter sp. | reverse complement strand
CTTCTTGTGTATCTCCGTCATATAGATAGGGAAAGTTATAATGCTTGTCCTTCGCTCTCACTACCATTTCCTCATAAGTATCGCTCAAATCGGTATATCCTAGCTCATCAAGTCGGATGGCACTGGGGTCGTTGGATGAAATGGCAACCAAATCAAAGCCTTTAGGGCCATAGTCGGCCACTAATTTTAGAATGCGGTCTTCATATGCTTGGGCCGTAGGACAATGATTACAAGTAAACAATACCGCGAGTACGGGTGATTTTTTAAAATCTGCTAAGGAAAAGTACTTCCCGTTGGTCCCTTTCAAATTAAAATCAGGCGCTGGCGAACCCAGAGAAAGTGTTTCAGGGTATTGGGCAAACGTACTAAAATGGATGACCAAAAATATAAGAACATATTTCATGATTTTCATAAAGTGTACAGTTATAATCGATAATTAGTATAACGCCTTCTTTCAATTAGCCAATTTCACGACCGGTTTAATTGAGCTGCCGAAAAACTACTAGGGCTGTCAAATTCTTCCTGGGACAGCTTTTTGCCGAGTGCCTTCAATCTTTTAAACAAAAGCCTACCCACTATATGAAATGTGACTGGGACTATTATTACAGTTAATGAGTGACAAACAGCGATGAATTATTAAATCAGTTGACCAAATAGTCCTATTAAACTAAAATATAAAAGCACACTATTCTACTTATTTACAATAATTTAAATATTTAGATTAAGAGCCTTTTTAAATTTTAATGATAGAATTGTTTATAGCTTATTTTTTGTGCGAACCACCCTATAAAATTTAATGCAGGTAGAGCCAAAAATTGCAAAAACAAACTATTAGTTAATTTTTAAACAGTCTCTTAAACGCAATAGGTCAATTTCTGACAAGAAAATGGCTACCCACGAAGAAGAAAGTATAGGTATTTCGCCAAATAAAATTCATTGATTCACAGCAATAAAATAGAATAGCTAGATTCTTTCCTCAAATATTTTACTATAAAAATTACACATCACTATCGATTTATGAACTAATAAAACATATTCTATTACATTTGGTTTAAATTTATTCTACATTTTTTATCTTTTTATTTTGTAGAATAAATATTTATATATACCTTTACAACGAAGCAAAAAGTTAGACAAAAACATAGATAAGATTTACAATAAAAATAGAAAATAGATTACGTTAATAATCAATTTTAGCATTAAAAGCTCTTTCTTTGCTTGCGTTATTAAAAATTAAATTTAGGTTGGTTAGTTTTCTCAGGGTTCTTGTGTGAATGATAGAAGAGGAATAAAAAGAACCCTGAGTTTTTAGTTGAATTAAATGTGGTAGGGTTTGAATTAAAACGGCTTTCTTGTCTCAAGAAAGCTGTTTTTGTTTTTTAGCCATTCCTGGCCCCTGTACTCCAAAACCAATTATCGAGTACTTACTTCGTTAGAATCCAACTGGTAATAAGCCTTATTATCTTCTATATTACTGGATAGGCAGTAAAATTCCAGATCACCTTACTTTATTAAATCAACTTTCTAGGAGTATAATCCAACACTTTTAGAGTAATATAATAAGCAAAGAATTTAAATCTGAATTTGAGAAAATACCAATGAAAACACTAACTAGACAAGAGTTTTTGGCATCCCTAGGTGTTGCCACTGGCCTGGCCTTACTACCCAGTAGCGGTTACGCATTCGACGCTGAGGTATTGAAGTCAAAAATGAAACTTGGCCTTGTGACCTACTTGTGGGGAAAAGATTGGGATGTACCCACTTTAATTACGAATTGTACAGCTTCTAAAATTCATGGTGTTGAATTGAGAGTCGACCATGCACACAAAGTCATGCCGGATCTGAGCTCTGCTGCTCGTAAGGAGGTCAAGAAACGATTTGATGACAGCCCTGTACAAATAGTTGGTATGGGAACCAACGAACAATATGACTATCCTGACCAAGACAAGCTACGGAAATCCATTGAAAGAACTAAAGAGTTCATAAGACTCAGTGCTGATATTGGAGGAACAGGCGTTAAAGTAAAGCCAAATGGTTTGCATAAGGAAGTGGCCACTGAAAAAACACTCGAGCAAATTGGTCAATCCTTAAATGAGCTTGCCATTTATGCCAAAGACTTTGGACAACAAATTCGTCTGGAGGTCCATGGAAATAAAACTCAGGAATTACCCAATATCAAATCGATAATGGATGCCGCACCTCACAAAAACGCCACCGTTTGCTGGAACTGTAATCCAGAAGATTTGATAGGGCAAGGTCTAGAATACAACTTTAACTTAGTCAAAAAACGATTCGGGGACACCTGTCATGTACGGGAACTGAATGATCCAGAATACCCTTATCAAGAATTAATGAATTTGTTCAAAAAAGCAAAATACGATGGCTGGATTCTTCTGGAATGCCGAACTAACCCAGAAGACAAAGTTAAAGCCCTCATTGAACAACGCGAGCTATTTGAAAAAATGATCAGTTAAGTGTTTCGTTTAAGCTAGAATGCCAAGTATTATAACGGCTTAGGGCTGGTATGGTATTTGGCATTTTTCCAAATAATCACCCTTCTACATCTCGAAAATACGACTTCAAACACCTGCTAAAAGTGGAAGGTGTCATTCCTAAGTAAGTAGCAATATAATGATCTGGAACGCGCCTATACAACGAACCTGGGCTTTGAATATAGTATTGTATTCGTTCTGTTACTGTCATACTTTTAAAAAGGCGGACTTTTTCACTAAAATTAACTAGTCTTTCTTCCAATAACTGAATGATCAGCTCCGCGACCAGATGCTCTTGATGTGCTAGTGCCCTATAATCGATATATGAAATGGCCCAGACTTTGGTATCTTCCAAGGTTTCCATAATTTCCATTGAAGGGGAGTGCGAAAAAAAGCTTTCCGCAATATTGGCAATTTCGCCTTCTGAAATCATCCTTGCCGTAATATCTTCAAAACCCTTTTGATAATAAGTCCTTATAACCCCCTTTTCTATTAGATAAATAGAATCATTAATTTGTCCCAACCCGACTATTATCCTTCCCTTTTTGAAATATAAAGGAACCATTATCTCTTTGAATTTATCCTTAATAGTTACAAATCGATTGGTCTCAAGTGTTGCTAATAGACGATCTAAAGGTTTGGGCGTTGTTGACATTTTGGATCATGGTTTACCAAAAACTAGTTTCAATATTGAAATTAAGCGTATCAAATGCAAGAAACATTTTAACATATTGTCACTATGGCTGAGCTTTCCGGAAAAGCAGTAGATTTCTTGTTCTAAAGCAAGACTAAACCATGCTAAAGGACAAGACCATTTAGGGGTAAACGGTGGTAAGTTTGACAATCACTAATTCACCAACTAATACAATATATTATGAAAAAGTACCTACTTCTCCTTTTTAGTATCAATGCGGTACTAACAATTGCCACTGCGCAACCTCAACACGAAGTCACTCTTGCGTATGCTCCCCTGTCTAGTCCGTTTGTAGGAACAGATCTACAAGAAAACATTTGGAACGCTATCCTACTTGAAAAAGCAAAATTTTCTGGTTTTTACCAATCCGTCAATTTTACCTACCGGATACATTTTGACAAAATTTCATATGGTATAACTAATGGCATTTCTGGGGGAGAAAAAACCGGCGGGACCTTTGGGATCTACGGTGGTTCTCTAGTTAAACACCTCACTTTTTTTACCTGCTTTGAACCAACATTCTATTTACGCAAAACAGAGAATTTTCAGCTTTATGCCATGGGTGGAATAGGTATAATGAAAAGTCGAGAAGAAATTATGCGAACCCACCAAAACTATACCTACCGCTGGCTCACTATGCAATTGACTCCTGTTGGTGTACGCTTAGGTAAAAAAGCGGGAATATTCGCAGAAATTGGCGTTGGATACAAAGGTCTTGTAAACGTAGGAACGAGCTTGCAGTTTTAGCCAAAAGGTCATTAAAAATAGGCTTAGTTATTAGACCTTACCACTAGTTGTTTAGAAATAGAATCAGCTGTCAAATTCTTCCTAAAATCAATTCTGTGGCTGATTGCGAGTTTTCGTTTTTTGATTACACCAGTCTACCTACCACAGGTATTTTCAGAGAGGATATCTTTTTTATACCTATTGGTTTTAATCTTGCTCTAAATCTTAAATCAAAAGCTAGTCCATATAATTAAGTTGCACTAAATCCTTATTCGATTCACAAACAACATTATGGTAAACTATTAGGCTTAAAAACAATAAACTTGTTTACCTAACTAATCAGTATTGGAAAGCCTATCATTAAGGGGTGACCAACAAAACTAAAATAGTGTTCCAACAATGAGGGAATAGGGATTTTCATTTTGTAACCGTAATTCATACATTTTCAAAGAATTGAGTAATTTATTAACCATAACTATTAGCGTTAGAATGGCGTTTATAAAAATAAAATGAATAAATCTTCAAAATGGTGTTATTTTTTTTTGGAAAAATTATGATTGCAGCTACATTTGTCAAAAGGCCTAAATCTCCGGGAATTTTAAAAACGCAGGTATTAAAGGAGTAATAGAAAACAAATACACCATGAAAGAACAGTTGCTTACTGTTGATTACATTGATTCTCATACAGGAAATATAATTGAATTTTATACTCGTTGGGACTTTGAAGAAGAGCCATTTTACGGGAAAGCACGTATAAAGGGTCTTGACGAAAACTTTGGTACCATTAAAATAATTGCCGATGTGATTGAAGGTAATAATCTGGAAACGGCTTATGAAGAGGAAGAGGTATTCTTGCACGGTGACAGCAAACCTATCTATACGGGACCTATGCCGGAAATCTATTCTGCTAATTGGGTACATACCGATGGTAAAAAGAAGAAGCAGATTTTCATGGTTCCTGCCAATGAAAATGTTAAAGAATATGCGATTACACAAACCAATAGCAAGGTGGTAGTGAAGCGAATATTATAATAAAATAGATTCAAAAAGCCCATCAATTGTTCTACAGTTGATGGGCTTTTTCACATTAATACGGCTGTGACCTAACGATTTTCCTTCTAGCGTTTTATGAATTTCTTAGTAGTGATACCATTTTCACGTTCCACCTTTACTATATACAAGCCAGCAGCAAAGCTTCTTACATCAAAACTATATGCATTAGAACTAACGGGACTAGACACGTTGGTCTCCAACATTTTTTGCCCAGCGACATTGTAAATGGTTATACTTTTTAAGTCAGCGGGATGCGGATAGAACTCCACCTTTACTTCCTCACTGGCAGGATTCGGCGAAACCAAAAAACCAGCCTCCTTTAAGTTGGGATTGACTACCACCGTCCGGATGTTAATGTCGTCGAGGTAAATATTATTTTGATTACCGTTTGAATTTTTGAATGCCACCAAAATCTCCCCTCGGTTTATAAATTCTCCCAAATTTACCTCCACCCGCTTCCAGTCACTTGATTTGGGGACAAAACTACTAGTGGTCGCACTTGCAGTTATTAAATCAGCCCCCCATTTTTTGTATACCGAAGTATAGGTTTTGCCACAATCGCTACTGACTAATACTTGTAAGGTATCCCAAACCACACCAATAACATTAAAATTATTGTAGGCAGAAGCTGCCAATTGGAAGGATACAAAGGCAGAGTCACTATTCGCAATATTTACAGTTGGACTTCGAAGGTAATCTGTCTGTCCTAATGCGTTATAACTATAATTGTTAATAACCGCCGAAACTCTACCTGTTTTAAAAGCTGTGGTGGTCCTTTGCCAAGTCTGCGCCCCGTCAGGATTTACAATATCCCAACCCGCAGCAGGAAAAGCATCTTCAAACCCTTCTTGTACAGGAGCAGAAAAAGTATCAAAATAAATGAAGTTATAAGTCAACAAATCGTTTTCGACGTTTTCATCTGATACGCCATTGGGATTCTGAGTGTAAACCTTTAAAACATGTTCGCCCACCTCCACCGAGAGGTTATTAAACGAGACAATGGTTTCTTGCATATATGGCAACAAACCCTGCCATTTTAGGGTTATTTCGGCTCCATCGTCAATTTTTGCAACTATGTTAACGGAGGTTAGATCACGTTCTCCATTGTTTTTAAGGGTAACCTGTGGCGTGAAGCTTCCTGAACATAACCTTTGTACAGGTGAGTTAATTACTCGCAAAGAAGCATCGTTTTTCTGAACACTTACGGGGTTACAACCATCAGATAGTAGAAGGGACGACCGATAGCGTGCGAATTCATCTTGCATACGCGCTACTTGTCCTTGGGTAAACAAGAATAAACAAGCATCGGGTGAGTAATCCATAAAATTTTGATACATGATACCAGGACTGGAGCTGGAACAGTTGTCGGTCACGATGCCAGTACGGCAAGAAGTAGTGCTATTTCCTTGATTGGGGGTATCCTCTATATCGTCAGAGCCGGAGCATGCGCCATTATCATCCCCCCAAATATGCTTTAATGAAAAATAATGTCCAATTTCATGAGTCAAAGTTTTCCCTTGACTATAATTGGTTGTATTACCACCGGGCAAGGAGGAGTAATCTATCACGACACCATCTTCATTGGCATTTCCAATACCGGGGAAGGAAGAGTAGCCAAGAATACTATTATTCAAACCGCAAATCCAGATATTTAAATATTTTTTGGTATCCCAAGCATCAGCACCCTTTCGGCTAGCATGTTTTACATCTTCTGAAGTATAAGTAAAACTGGAAACCGTAGTAGAATATCTTACTATACCGCTGGTACTTTGTCCATTCGCATCCCTTTGCGCCAGGCAAAATTTAATATTTGCGATACCTACCCTTGCCTTAAATGCTTCTAGAATTTTTAACTGACCACTATTGGTACCATTAAAATCCTTATTGATGGTATCTAGTTGGGCGATGATTTGCTGATCAGTGACCACTACTCGATCCGCCAAAACGACATGAAACACTACTGGTATGGTGATATCAGAAGCCACTCGATTGGTGACTCCAATAGCCTTCCTAAGTTGGGAAATAGAATTTAGTTCCGAATTCAGTGTTTCGTACTGAACCTTTAAGGTAGGCTGACTGATGAATTTTTGTTCCAGTGTAAGAACAGTACCACAACGATCCTGACCGAAGGCAACATTTAATACCAAAGAAAAAGCAAATAATAAACTATATAATTTCAACAAATTAATATCCATTTTTATAATAAGCCGTAAAGATAATAGACCGACAAACGCTGATCAGAAATAATTTTAAGTAATTTGAACTCTCAACATGATTTATTATCATTAAGTACGATTTTTAAAAAAGTTTTGATGCATTTGAATTTATTTTTAATCAAATCTTAACAAGGGCCCCGTTATAATAGAATTTATAAAAATGGGGCTAGAAACTCTATAATAATTTGATAATCAAATATTTATATTAATAATTTATAGTAGTTCGCCCGTAACCCCCGTAGTTTTATCCAATCAATCGAGTTAAGAGCAAAGCTTTAAGCAATAGAAATCCGCAACGTGAGTAC
>CAXBLH010000283.1:0-7489 GCA_963976315.1 uncultured Dyadobacter sp. | reverse complement strand
GCCCAGAAGAGGACTCAACCCATTTATATTCCACCCATCCCGAATTTTTGAAGTACATTCATGGTATTAGTGATTGGGAAAGTTTAAAGCTGATGAGTAAATCCTATCCCTATAACTCGACCTTATTTATAATGACCTATGATTATTTATTTATAAATAACAAATCAGATAGTCAGAATGGATTCGTTCCCTTAAACTATACTATGCCAGAAAAGGATTTTCTGATATACAAAAAAAATAAATTGGCTTATGACATCAGGCGAGAAAAGAGGGGAGTGCCTTTTGATCAGAGTGCAATCCAATACTATGAATATTTTCTAAAAACCGTGGATTCCCTCAAAATCCCCACCCATATAATTATATCACCTACACTATTAAAGGAACCAGCTACCAAAGAAAAGTTAAAGCTCGAAACCATGACGAGAAATTACAATTTGATTACTTTTCTAGATTTTTCATCGGATACCACCTTTAACGATCACTACGAAAAATTCGCAGACGAATTTCATTTAAATGATGTTGGAGCAAAGGAGTTTTCTCTTTTACTGTTGAATGAGCTAGGTGAAATTTGATATTTTTTTAAAGTGTTATAAAAATTATCTAAACTCCTTAAGTATACTTAATTGGTATTTAATCCTTTTTATAAAAGCCTGCCATAGGCTACCATCATCCATAAGTCGTCGAGAGGAAGTAAAAACCTTTGCTTTGGGATGTGTAACTAGTACCAGATCTCCCTTTGAACTAACTATTCGAGCCATTCGCCCATCTTCGGCTTCATTCACATTATCGTTGCCGACTACCCCATCATATTTTCGATTACCGGCCACTTTAAAGCCGTCATTTTCTAGTCCAATTATTGTTTCAAAACCCATATTAAACCCATAAGTGTTCAGGTATTCCCGTTTCTTTTTTCGGATCTTAATAATTACAGAAGTAAACAATTCATAGAACCAAAATCCCATTCTATTTTGTCCTGCGGGTGGGATAAATGAATATCTTCCATAGACTCCTTTTACTTTTTGGTTTTTCAGCATCGGGTCTACCATCAGATCTATCCAATTTGGGGGGTACAAGGTATCTGCATCTGCACAAAGGTGGTACTTTCCTTTTGCCTTTTCTAGGCCTAACTGACGAGCAAAGGGGGTCCCTTGTAGTGTTTGAAAATAATTTATTACCCCTAACTCGTCCAGAACCTGCTGGGTATTATCTCTGGAATTGTTGTTGATAATAATTAGTTCTACTTTAAGGCTGGTAGTATTAGATACTATGGAGGAAACGGTACGGAAAATATTATCCTGTTCGTTCCAAACCGGAATTACAACACTGATGTCAGGGTTAGGGTCCGAAAATTTTTGGATTTGATTTTTTAATCTTGCTATCTCATCTTGGGATAAGTCTGCAAACTTAGAGCCAGAAAACAAGTGATTCTTGGTCCAGGAAGGTAATTTGAAAAATGACATATTTAGAGAATTGCAAAAAAAGTGAATCTAAAAACGTTTCGTGGGGCAAAGTTAGTTCAAATTGAATTACTTTTATACAGCTATGAGATTATTCGAAATTTATTACTTTTATTGTAAATAAAAGATAAAATAATTCTACTTTTGTTAAAGCCGATTTATGTAATATTGCTTAATTTTTGTAATTTTTTTTTCCGAAAGTAAAACTTCGTATGTTAACAAAATTCCTCAGTTTAATTATTCTCTTACGTTATGGAAAACTACCTTCTGAGTTTAGGTACTTTTACCGGCATACCTATGAGTGCCAAATCAAACAGTGGAAATATTTAATAAAAGATTATTTAACTATGCCAAAATACAAGGAGCTATCCTTTAGCGGTGAATTTGCGCCTGAGCTTCAGTTTGTTTTGCCTTTTGCCTATTGGCACTTTAAAAATGGAACGCTAAAAAAAACAGCCGCTTCTAAATTTACAAAAGAACTCTATTTTTTCTCTGATAACCACACGGAAGAGTTTGAAGAACGCTCTAACGAAGGAAATTATAATTTTGAAATGCCTCGAATTCTGTATTCTCAGGATTATGACATGGGAAAATGGCTTCCTGTTCCACTAAAAGAGAAGTATAAAAACAGTTACTACGTATATGATAAACCGATATTAATTATTGCGAATCGTTACAATATGGAATGGGACGGGCCGCCAGTCAGTTTCTTCAGTGTTGAAATGTTAGAGTTTATCATTAAGAGTGTAAGTGACAAATATACAATAATTTACAACCGCCCAAGGCCGAAGAATATTACTATGGATAATAGTGATATTTATGACATGAACGAGTATCAGTGGCTTGCAGATAATTACCCGGACGTTATCCTTATGGAGAATTTGTTCAAAGAAAATATTGCCAATGCCAATAATTTTAATCATCTACAGCTGATGGTTTATGCCAACGCTACCAACTTTTTATCTATCCATGGAGGAACTGCTACGCTGGCTAGTTATTTTGGAGGTAAGAATTTGATTTTTTCAAAACAAGGCCCTGAACATCATTTTCACTGTTATCATAAATTGTATCCTAAATTCTCTGGTGCAACAATTTTTCATGCCAAAACTGAGGCTGAAATAAAGAAGTATTTGATTGAACATTTTGTCAATTAATTACGCCTTATGAGTTCAAAAGATAACAATTACTATTGGTTAAAGTCGGGCATCCTGAATGTATTACAAAACTTCTCAGGGGTCTTTTTTGGATTTGCCGGCTTCTATTTACTGGTACGTATTCTTACCAAAGAAGATTTTGGGGTTTGGACGTTGTTCTTGTCTGTTACAACCATTGCCGAAGCCATAAGAGGTGGTCTGGTACAAAATGCGTTGGTTAAATACCTCTCTGCCGCTGAGGAGTCAGAAAGGCCAGCTATTATTACTTCCTCTGCACTTTTAAGCTTACTTGTAAGTCTTTTCTGCGTGATTCTGATCGTCTCACTTGCTCCTTATTTGAGTAGACTCTGGGATTCTCCCGAGTTGGTGAAGTTGTTATGGATCTATTTGGGCGTGTTTGTGTTTTCTGGAATACTCACTTTATTCAATGCAATAGAACAAGCTCATCTTCAATTTAAAGGGGTTTTTGTAACTAATTTTATAAGACAATGTAGTTTCTTTTTATTCGTTTTCGTTTGCTATTTCACTGACTTTAAAGTTGATCTGGTTCTTTTAGTCTCTGTTCAGGCTGTAAGTGCGTTCCTTAGCGTTCTAGTGGCTTATAAATATGTAAAGCCTTATCTAAATTTGGTTTTTGAACTGAGACCCGATTGGATTAAAAAACTTTTTGGTTATGGCAAATATGCCTTTGGTACCTCGGTAAGTTCCTTGCTGTCAGGTACTGTTGATCAAATGATGCTCGGAGCCATGTTGTCTCCAGCAGCATCTGGTGCATTTAATATTGCCGTGAGGATTACTAATCTTATTGATATTCCGGGAAATGCCATCGCTGTGATTGTTTTTCCCCAAAGTTCCAGACGAATGGAGCTAGAAGGAAAGAGTGCAATCAAGTATTTATATGAGAAATCGGTGGGGACTACTTTGGCGCTAGTACTTCCCGGGGTGATTTTCTTGTTTGTCTTTTCAGACTTTGTCATACATTTTATTGCTGGCGAGAAATATGCCGATACCATACCGTTACTTCAGGTAACGCTTTTGTACTGTTTGTTGATTCCTTATGGAAGGCAATTTGGTACTATATTAGATTCTGTGGGGAAAACAAAAATTACCTTTTTGGTAGTAGTAGGTACCACCATTGTAAATTTGGGCCTTAATTATATATTCATTTTAAAAATAGGGGTAATGGGGGCTGCTTATGCAACCTTGGTTTCCAATATCATTGGTTTTGCGGTGGCTCAAATAATTCTAAAAAGACAAATTAATGTTAGTCTTTGGGCCACAATCATGTACATGGTACGGTTTTATCCTGAATTCTATGAGAAGTATATTAAACCACGTATTCAAAAAAAGAAGTAAAATAGTTTATTGAAAAGAAATTAACATGGTAGGAATTAGTTTTAATGGTAGGCTGGGAAATCAATTATTTCAATATTGCTTTTACCTCTATCTAAAGTCCAAAAACCGTCACCTCAACTTTTTTTTTCCAAATCCGCATCATGCTTATTTGGAAAAATATTTTGAACTTGAAAATGAAGACAATTTGCTGATTGGATCGAAGATCTACTCCATCGTTGGGCGGGTATTTCCAAAGTTAATTTCTTTTAGACAAGTGTATGTTCAGAATTTCTTTGCTCCTAAGGAACATACGCCAATGGATTTTACTATGTACAATGGTTTTTTTCAGTCCGATTTTTATTACAATCAACTTGCAACCCCGCCGCTGCTAAACATTAAGGAGAACTATAAAGCAGATTTTAAAACTAAATTTGGGGCCATATTTGAGCACAATAAAACAGTAGTGGTACATATTAGACGTACAGACTATTTGACGTACGGGAAACGGGATATTTCCTTGCCCGTAGAATATTTTCAAAGGCAACTAAACTCGATTGAAAATTCGCAGGAATACAAAATTATTTTTGTAAGTGACGATATGGAATTTGTGAAAAGCGCTTTTCCGGCACAATCCAATTACATCTATTCCACTAATTCAGAAATTATTGATTTTCAAATAATCCAGCATGCCGATATTGCTATTATTTCAAACAGCACCTTTGCTTGGTGGGCGACTTTTCTAAGTCCAAAACAAAACCATGTTATTGCTCCCAAAAACTGGTTCGGTTTTAGAATTGGTAGAGAACATCCAAAAGGGATTATGACTTCCCGTTTTGATTGGAGAGATGTTTTGGAATAAAGTATTATACCATGCTTTTGTAAAGATCCAGCGTTTTTTGTATGGAAGTCTCTATGGGATAACTCTGAAGCTTGGCGGTGCCACTTATTAATAATTGTTCTTTAAGACTTGGGCTTAATAATATAGTTTCAATTTTCGATACCAAATCGTCTAATTGTGTTGGGTTAAAATACAGGACAGAGTCGCCCGCAATTTCTTTAAAACACGGTGTGTCACTCAGTAAAATGGGGCATTGGGCTTTGAAAGCCTCTAAAATAGGCAGGCCAAAGCCTTCATATAAAGAAGGATATACGAATAAGCTACACCGCTTGTAAAGGGTATTCAGTTGTCCGTCTGTTACGTTTATATGGGATACTTTGTCATTTAAGTGGAGTCTTTTAAGAATCTCCTGGTCTACAATCCCAAGCGGCCCACCACCAGTTAGAATTAGTTTGAGGTTAGGGAATTTTTGGGCTAATATACTGAAGGCAGAAATGAACAAATAGAAATTTTTGTATCCGCTTCGATCCCCAACGTAAAGAAGGTATTCTCCTGGTAAATTAGCAACGGGAGCGAACTCCAATGGAGTGTTGAGGTCTATTCCATGGTAGATAACCGAAATTTTAGATTCATCTACTTTGTGAATATTTAACAAGTCAGATTTGGTGGTTTCGGATATGGCAATTATAGCATCCGCATTTTCCACTTGTAATCGTTTGTTTTTGGTGAGCGTATCATGAGCCCAAAAATATTCTGGTAACTTTTCATAAGTCATATCATGAATAGTGGTTACCATCGGTTTTTTGATTTTTCCTAAGAAGTAGGGGTCATAATAGGTAGGATGGAATATATCGTAATCCCCCTTTTGAGCTAAATAACTACTATAAGCTTCGTTCGCTTGATATAACTTTCTTGCTATCCAGCTCTTTTTTAGAAGTTTAGAAAACTGTTGGTCAAGGGAAGAATAGTTCTGATTAATATAGTGATTTTGAGAGTATAAAACGCCTAAGTCACTCTCAAATTCAGAATCTTTATCTATATACTGTATTATATTTGCAAAATACCTGCTGATACCTCCATACCTTTGAGTTGTGAATTTTTGGTGATCGAATAATAGCTTTACCATTCATTTGAAATTAGGAGATAGAATGTGCCTAAATTAGTCAATATTCGAAGTAATTACTTCAATTGTGTAGAAAATATTTAATAAAAGCTGCTAAAAAATAGGAAGAATTAATCTTAAGGGCTTATATTTAAATTGTTTAATA
This sequence comes from uncultured Dyadobacter sp., assembly GCA_963976315.1. GTDB lineage: Bacteria > Bacteroidota > Bacteroidia > Cytophagales > Spirosomataceae > Dyadobacter. Next base: position 1,437 of record CAXBLH010000283.1, on the reverse strand, counting down.
AGTATCGGGTTTACAGGTCACCGATGCTTTTTAGAGCCCTGGTTCTTCCTTTGGACCTTCAATAACCTTAAATTAAGGCTGCTGCTTTGGACTTGTTTTGGAACGAATAATGTTTCGAATAAACTAAGTCCAGAAAATGGCACTTAGTGTTGTCAACAAGGCTTTGCTAAAATCACATTGTTAAGCAGAATATGGCGCAATTCGGTTTGAAGAAGGGCTGACTTTTAGGAGGTAAGATACGTGAGTCTAGAGCTATGAAAAAAAGACTTAGATTTGAAAGACATTTTGTTTATTACTGGATTTTTAAAATAGTATGATTTTACAAGATCAAGATATCGTTATTTTCGGTCTTCCTAGGTACGACTCTGAGCTGGAGTCTACGAATTACACCACGGCCAAACTATTAGCCAGTAATAATCGCGTATATTATGTAGAAAACCCGTATACCTTGATTGACGCTCTGAACGGTAGAGAAAGTGCAAAATTTAAGAAACGGAAAAAATTCTTCTCCCCATTTTCAACTTCTATTCTAGATACCGATACCCCCCATTTTTATATAGTCGTTCCTCCTGTGGTATTCTCTATTAATTTTCTTCCAGAAGGATGGTTGTTTCGAAAATTATTAGTAGTTAATGAATTTCTTATAGGTAACAAAATCCGAAGAATACTTAGAAAAAGAAGGGTTGAAAAATACCTATTCATCAACTCGTTTAATTTTCATTATCCAAATGTAGTCCGTTTTTTATCACCCCTTTTGACGGTATACCATTGTCTTGATCCCTTAATAATTGAATTTGACCGACATCATGGGGTGGTGTCAGAACAAATGCTCATTGAGAAAAGTGATATAGTACTGTGCAGTAGCAGGCAATTGTACAAGGAGAACTTAGTAAGGAATCCTAAGACTTTTTTTGTTCCTAATGCAGCGGATTTGACCCATAGTCGTAAAAGCCTTGATGTCCAGTTACCACTTCATGAGCTGTTCAAAAACTTGTCTGGCCCCGTGGTGGGCTATTTTGGTGCAATCGAAAGACGGATTGACTATTTAATGTTGCAAGAAGTAGTTGAAAAGAATTTGGACAAAACTTTCGTAATGGTTGGGCCTGTCATTGAAGACTATCTTCCAGCTGAGCTGTTGCTTTTGGATAATATAATTTTTCCAGGATCGGTTCCGTATTCGGAGCTACCTTCAGTGTTAAAAGGGTTCGATGTTGCCATTATTCCCTTTAAAAAGGATGCTGTAAGTGCGACGATTTTTCCTCTTAAATTGTTCGAATATTTGGGTGCCGGAAAGCCCGTAGTATGCACCGACTTTAATCCTGATTTAAAAGAATTTACCGCAGGCCAGGTCGCTTTTTGTAGTAATGCACAAGAATTCTCAGAGGCTATCCATACGGCGATGTTGCAAAATAGCCCGGATCAAATAGCTGCTAGGAT
>CAXBLH010000282.1:0-7501 GCA_963976315.1 uncultured Dyadobacter sp. | reverse complement strand
GTGTGAACCGCCCTTTAAAATTTAACGCAGGGAAAGCCAAAAAATAGCATAAACAAACAATTGGTTAATTTTTAAACAGGCTCTAAGTTATCAAAAAAATATTTAGTACTGAAACCTATTTTGCCATCATGTTCCAATTTTAAGGTGATTTATTAATGGCGGGTCTTGTGTAACTCTTTTCTAGGTCCGAACGCCAAATTTATAAAAGGTGCGTATACGGTGGTACTTCAATAGCAACTGTTTTAAATGAAAGTTTACATTCTAATTTACGAACTGTTGAATTTTTGACAATACGTAATTTTATCATTCGATTAATAAAAATAGTAGTTTATATTTGTAATATTTTTTACATCTATTTACATTTAGATGTTATCGTTATTTTTATTAAGTCTACATTAAATATATAAAAATAACGATATGCTATGTAATAATTAGTTAAATTAGATTATTAGTAATTATAAGATAATTTGCTAGTTTCAGATAGTTCTTTTGCTCGTTATAGTACAGCTGTTTTCGTTGTTTTAAGCCATAGCAACGAGCAAGTATTCAATTCACTCCGGGTAATAATTAAAAACTTATAGTTTCATTTTGTAAATCTAGTATTTCTTACAAACGTTTCAAACCCTTGAACATTTGGTTTCATGTTTAAAAATAAAATTTTTCATTTTCCTATATTAGTACTGATCCTATTGTTCTTACTGTTCAATAGTTTTGGTAATACGAATGTGTTGAAATATACTGACGAAGAGTTGCGTGAAATAATAGACAAGAATAAGTCATTCGTTAACAATGAATATATGGATGATCTGAATTACAAGGACATACTGCCTATACTGGTTCATTTCGATCAAATTAAAGATGCTAAAATTAGGGGAGATGCTGCCTTTGTATTGGCACATTATTATTTAACACTGCGCGATAATAGAAAAGCCGTTCAATATTTTGAAATAGCTACTAATAACTATTTAGAAAACAATAATCCTGGCTTGTATCTGAATGCCCTTAAGGATTTGTGTAATGCTTATCGAATTTTTGAGATGTCTGATCGGGTGGAGGGAAAATTACTATTTGGCATAGAATATGCAAAAAAGCATGATGTAGGTTTTTATGTCTTAGATCCTATCATGGAGCTAAGTATTCATTATTCCTATTCTGTTCAACAATTTGATAAGGCCATTTACTATGGACATATGTTTTTGGACTCGTTGGCCAAATTTGAAAAGCAGAAAATTGTGGATGAGGATTATATCTACAATCGAACCATTGATGCTGCCATCGTAAAGCTCGAGCTAGGTCACAGTTATGCTGAAATTCGTGAATATAAAAAGGCAGATGCATACCTTATGGAAGCCGCTCACTTCTTTACTGCCAACAATGATCTGGAAAAGTTGACAAGACTTTATCGTTATTATCTAACATCATTGATTCGACAAAATAAAAACCCTCAAATGAATCGTGTTTTGGACTCCTTAAAAAAGTATGATGCTTTACATCGTAAGCGGTTGTTTAAGGCTATTAACCTCAGGCCCCAATATTTAAGTGAGATTGATTCCCTAAAAACGAAAGGATTAATTAATGCCGTCCTTATAAGTTCCTTAAGAAAAGAGCGCTACTATTTATTAGCCGTGACTGGTGTGATAGTGATTTTAGCACTTTTCGTAATCTGGCATATCAGGCAATCAAAAATTAAGCAAGTACAAATTAATAAACTTTTAATTCGGGATAACGAAATTTCACAAAAACTTCATCGCGACAAAACTAAATATTTTGCCATTATTTCCCATGAATTAAGAACGCCCATCTATACGCTTACGGGGCTCACTCGCTTACTTAAAAAACCTGAGCATTACCTGAAAGAAAATATCAACGCTATTATTCATGCAAGTGATCATTTGTTGCAGCTGGTAAACAATATCTTAAGTCATAACCATCTGGAAGATTCGGAATCCATAAAATTGGACGAGGATAAATTTTACCTCACTGAGGTGTTCGAAAAGGCACGACAAGGAATCGCCTATTTTGCTGGACAAAATAGAAACACGATGGTATTTAAAAATTCCTTACGAGGTAAACATGCAGTGATAGGGGATAAGAAAAAGTTGATCCAAATTGTAATAAATTTACTCACAAATGCCATTCGTTTTTCAAAAACTGGTGGAAGTATAACACTTAAATTGAGTCTATTAGAAACACATTCTGATACTAATTTATACCATTTTAGTGTTGTTGACGCGGGTATTGGAATGAGTCAACGCCAGATTGACCAAATCAATAATTATAACGGATCTCCTAGCCTGTCTCATTTAACTCATTCAGAAAATGAAGTTGGGTTGGGTATTGGCTTATATGTAGTGTCTAGATTCCTGAAGGCCATGGGTAGTGAAATTAATATTAAAAGTATCGAAAATGAAGGAACCGTATTTTCGTTTGATATAGCATTAAATACCGTAAAGAATCATACTATAAACCCTTCAATCGATGATAGGAATATTACTGTGATGGTAGTGGATGATTTTAAAATGAATTTGATTGTAACCAAAAAGATTCTAACGGGATTGGGGTTTAATGCCATTACAGTCATAGATCCAGAAAATGTTTTTGCTTTGTTAGAACAAGGGGATATTGGAGTAATATTGATGGATTTGAATATGCCCGATTTAAATGGATACGAACTGTCAAGAAAAATAAGGGAAGCCGGATTTGCAATACCCATTATTGCGCATACGGCCATGTCCTATGAAGATATTGATCATGCCAGGCTTGCCGCTTTGGGCATTCACAGCATCCTCACGAAGCCATATCCTGAGCAGGAGTTGAAAAGTAAAATATATGCCTGTGTCTGAATCGAATGTAAACGGATAGCCTCTATTCTATCATGGGTCTTATAAACCAAAACGGGATGCGAAGCTGTAAAGCTGCATCCCGTTTTAAGTATTTCCTTTTAATTCTATTTGATAACGGCTTTGATCACCACTGGTTGATGATCAGACGGGTATTTTTGGTCATAGGAGTCCGTAAGCACGCCATATTTTAGTACGTCAATATTTTTACTGGTAAATATGTAATCGATGCGGTTCTTCATGGGAGCATCAAACTTAAAACTATTGAAAGTTCCTTCGGGACCGTATGCTGGCAGTTTTGTAACATCATGCGTATCGTTTAATACTCCACCTATGGTTTTGATTTGTTCGGTATCGGGAGTGGAGTTAAAATCGCCAGTTAATATTACCGAGGCATTTCCGGCAATTTCTTTGATTTTTTTAACAATTAAATAACCCGACTGCTTGCGTGCTTCCACCCCTTGGTGGTCAAAATGAACATTGAAGAAATAGAAGGTTTTGCCTGTTAGTAAATCCTTAAACTGGGCCCAGCTGGCAATACGGTTACAACAAGTAGCATCCCATCCTTTGCCTGGCTTGTCTGGCGTTTCACTTAACCAGAAATCGCCATTTTTTAAAGGTTTGAAACGATCCTTTTTATAGAAAATAGCGGAATGTTCCCCGGATTCTTGGCCATCGTCGCGACCCTTACCAATAAAAGCAAAACCCTTTATTTCGGCTACGTCATTCAGTTGGCCACGGAGCGCCTCTTGTGTTCCAAAAATATCAAACTCATGAAACTGAATAAGGGCTTTTACTTCCTCCTTGCGATTGGGCCATGCATTTACGCCATCTCCGGGGTTGTTATAACGTAAATTATAGGATGCTATAGTTATGGGTGCGTTTTTCTGAGCATAACCATTTTCAAGAATGGTAAGACTGATGAGTAATGCAATAAAAATCTGTTTCATTTTAAGGTTAAAGTTATATTATGAAATAAATAAAGAGTCGGAAGTTCAAATATACTTCCGACTCTTCAGTTTTTGTATAAATATTACTAATTATGGTTTTAACTAGCACTTCAAAGGCAATACCTTCCATGGGTACTAGGAAATATCCCGATTTGATTTATCATTAACGCTGGGTGTCAGGCTCAGCTTAAATAGGCTATATTAGCCAGTTCCTTCCTGTTAATCCCACGAGAGGGATCGTCTCAAAAAAACAGGAAAGGCTTGATATCAGTCTATACTATTACCTGCTTTTTGCTTTGACCGTTAATTTACCTACCAGTTCCCCATCATCTCGGATCATTTTTAAGTTCATTTGTTGTGGAGTGGCGTCAAGCTTTATCAATGTTCGTTTGCCTTCCAATGGGCCACCACCAATCACGATGGGGTAGTTGTGGTCTTTATCGGGTTCGTGCATCATGTAGCGATGCGTATGACCAGATAATTGTAAATCAATGCTCGCTCTGTTGAGAATAGGGCCGAAGACTTCACGACAGTGCATGGTGCCATGCCAATCGCCGGAATGGTAGGGAGAAATATGAATGAGAAGTACCCTGAATTTTGCCTTTTTGAATGCGTCACTGGTAATCTCATTTTCAAGCCATTTTGCTTGTCGAAGTCGGTAGGAATCGAAAGCGGATAAGCCTCCGTATTCTACACTGTCGTCCGGTTTGTCTTCTCCCGAATCGAGTACTACAAAATGTATAGGGCCTCTGTCAAAGGAGAAGTAATATTTTTGGTGAGGGTAAGCGAAATATTCTGGAATATGTCTTGAAAAGCTCCCACGGCATTCGTGGTTTCCTTGGGTTAGGATGAAGGGAATTTCACTCGCAAAAATATCAGCACAGGGTTGAATCAAATGATCAAGCATTTGCTGTTCAGTATTAACCCAATCGAAACAGTCGCCATTAAAAACCACAAAATCATAATCTTTTTCATTTCCGGTGTAGCCGTGCCGATAGAGTAACTGCGGTATAATTTGTGGACGGTCGTGAATATCGTTAAAAACAACGAGTTTGGTAGTTTCAGACTTTTCAGCAGGAGTGTTGAAGGTGAGAAGAGGGCCGGAGATCGTTTCACCAAATTCGACCTTTGATCCTTTAAAATCCAAAATTTCAGTAGATACAATTTTGTACTTATGGGCCTGGCCAGGCTTTAAATTTTCAAGTGTTATTTTATTAATTCTATTATTGGCTTCAATCAGTCCATTATTATAAGCGAATGCTCTTTTACTGGTATAGTTGCCGTCTCCGTATTCCACCCAACTAAAAGCATTTTTATTGGTAATCCACATAATGGTGACCTCGTCGGTTTGTAGATTTTGTAAATAAGGACTACAAATAAATTTAAAGGGCTCACTGGCGGCTTGCTCTACAGTAGTAGTAGCCTTGGCCAAGGTAGGGGTGATGGCCAAGGCACCAATAGCGGACATTTTTTCTAAAAAGGAACGTCTATTTTTCATCAGGTAACTGGGTTAGGAATAGTTAATAGCTAAGCAGACACGGCACAATATGCGTGTCTGCCTTTAAATTATTTTACCAATTCGGGTTTTGAACTAAATTACTGTTGAGTAAAAGTTCTTGAGTTGGAATAGGGTAAAGATAATCCTTTGATTCGTCAAATTTTTTGGTGATATGACCATTAATGATAATGTTTCCGCCGGCGTTCCCATTTTCCAATGTAATTTCACTACCAAGTTTAAGTACTTGCGCATCTGGAACGGATGGTTTGGTACCCTCGTAAATCACCAAATCAATGGATCCATTTTTGTCCAAGTCATAACTTCCAGTTCCAGGAAAATACATTCCCTTGAATTGACGTGTGAGTGTCTGGCCCTCCTTCCAGCGAATGATATCGTCCCATCTGAGGAAGTTTTCCATCACCAGTTCTATTCTTCTTTCACGTCTGATTTCCAAAATAAGACCGGTGTTGGCACCCTTAATTTGGCTGTAAAATGCGGCTTGGTAGGGATCGGGGTTTGAATTCGCAGCTGCCATATTAATGTTTGGCATTCCAACACGGGCGCGAATAGGTTTAATCGACAAATCCAGATCGGCCTGAGTGATTGTTCCTCGTTCCGCTTTGGCCTCGGCATAGTTTAAAAGCACTTCGGCATACCTGAAAACAGGCATGTCTGTTATGTCCTTGCCATAAGTATCCCATTTTGGTTCTGAGACGAATTTGATCAACTGATAACCTGTTACTGTGGCCCCAAACTCAGGAACCAATTTGTTGGTTTCCCCTATTCTGGTATATCCAGGGGTACGAATTGTCTGCGACAGGCGTGGGTCTCTGTTTTGAGTTTCTTCATAAAATTCGATCTTCTCAAAATTAGGAATATCGGTAAATCGACTGCCATCCGCCATTAAATAACTGTTTACCAATCCTTTTTCTAATCCGGGTTTACCAAAGGATGCCGTCATGGTGTAATAGTTCAGGTTATGGTATACCTGTAACTCATCGCTGAAATCACGAGCCAGAATAACTTCATCTGGTATAGCATTGTCCGAAGAAAATAATTTCAGGTAAGCGGTCTGAGGTGTGGCCGTGTAAATTTTGTAACCACTATTCTTAATGATATTTTCAGATGCTGAAATCGCTTGGTCCAAGAATTTTTCAGAATTTGGTAGATTGAATTCGGAATGGTATTTACGGAAGGTACCTTCGTAAAGTGCAACTCTTGATTTTAATGCCAATGCCGTCCATTTAGTTACTGCATTTATTTTAGGAGTGGAGCCCAAATTGGCTATTGCGAAGTCCAGGTCGGCCATAACCGAATCCATGACCATCGTGCGTGAGTCTCGAGGTTTTGTAAGCAAATCTTCATTGGAGGTTTCTATAACACTCGAATACCAAGGTACATCACCAAAGCGCTTCACCATTCCAAAATAGAAATATGCGCGGAAGAAACGTGCTAATCCATTGTAAGTAGCAATTGCTTTTGGATCCTCACATTTATAAGAGTTGGCCAAAAAATAATTGATATTTCTTAGCGTTCCCCACGACCATCCTCCTCCCGAGGTGGGCACGAGGCGCTTACCCTGAAGCTCATCTCTTAAACTTGATTTTACAATATTGTCTATATCTTCATTATAAACGTCTTCAGCTGAAGGCAAAGCGTTATAAAACGAATTGGTATATAGCAATAGGTCATTCTCTGTTTTGAAAAACGTTTCTGGCGAGATGGCATCCAGTGGGTATCGATCAAGATCGCAGGAAAGCAGACCGAGCGTCAATAAAAGAACTATTAATTTTTTCATGATATTTTTATTTAAAAGTCCGAGCAAAATCAGACAATGGAACCGTTATAGATTGACTAGAAATTTACATTAAGACCAACTGATACCGTTTTGGACATAGGGTAAGTTCGTCCGTTGGAATAGTCACCGTCGAGTTGTTCTGGGTCAATGTACTTGGTACGGAGTTTTGTCCCCGTCCATATATTTTCCGCACTTACATAGAATCTCACCTTCGAGAGTTTAATTTTATCAGTTAAGCTGGAAGGAATGGTATAGCCAATTACCACGTTTTTGAGACGGATATATCCTGCATTTTGCAAGTATCTATCATTATTTACGCTTAATTCACTATTGCCATTCAAGGCTACATAACCACGTAAGAGGGGTAAATAGGCATCAGGATTTTCAGGAGTCCAAATATCTTTTTCAAAATCTT
>CAXBLH010000281.1:0-7506 GCA_963976315.1 uncultured Dyadobacter sp. | reverse complement strand
CATCAAATTCATAATCGAAGTTTGCTCGGATTGGTTTGCCTACAAAAAGCTTGTTTCCTTTATCTACGGTTTGTCCGTCGCCATAGAGTGAAAGCAGTTTGTTTTTATTTTTGGTAAATGTTAAAGTTGTATTCCAGCTAAAGTTGTTTTTGACAATATTCATAGTGTTAAGTGTAAGCTCTACACCTTTATTTCCTATTTCACCTACATTGGCAATTACTTCGGTAAACCCTGAAACAGTAGGGATTTTTTGATTAAGGATCAAATCAACGGTTTTTCTATTATATATTTCAAGTGAACCGGCGATACGATTTTTAAGGAAACCAAAATCAATCCCTAAGTTTGTTTCTTTACTCTTTTCCCATCTTAGGTTTTTATTCGCTAGGTTGAGCGGAGCAAAGCCATTCGCGGCAGTGCCATCAAAGTCATAACCCGTATTGAGCAAATTGGCCTGCGTACTATATGGATTAATGGTGGAATTACCTACTTGACCGTAGCTAAGGCGTAATTTAAGATTTGAGAAAACATTTAAATCATTGATAAATGCTTCGTCACCCAGTCTCCAGGCAAGTGCTACGGATGGGAAAAAAGCCCATTTGTTTCCTTCTGACAACTGAGAAGCTCCATCCGAACGCCCCGTAACGGTCAATAAATACTTGTCGTTAAAGGTATAATTAATTCTTCCCATAAAGGAGAGCAACGAACGTTCTACCAAGGAACTGCTGATATTGGTTACAGTACCCGTGTTTAACGCATACCAATCCGAATTAAATGGTAGGTCTTTGGCAGCGATTTGGTATGCCTCATTGCGTTGATAGAAACTACTTTGAAGCGCCGTGACACCAATTTTATGCTTTCCTTTGTCCAAATTATAGTTAATAATGTTATCCAAGGTATAATTGCCCATAATACCACTATCATATTGTGCCCGTGGCTTAGCGCCGATTTGCGACTTTGTCCAGGTACCCCGGAAGTCACCAATTCTTTCCGAATTATAGGATGCAGAAAGAGAAGAACGGAAGCTCAGGCCGGGAAGGGGAGAAAATTCAACATATCCATTACCCATAATAGTAACCCCGGTGGTTTGAAACTTGGATTGTACCGGATCAATATCAGCCAACGGATTAGGAACCTGCTTGTCGTTAATGCCCATCCAAAATGCGAGTCCGTTTACATCAATGTCTTGATTTTCGCTTGGGTTAGCAATGTCCTTGTAATAAGCGTTACCGGTAGGTCGCGCTCGGTAAGCACCACGTAATGACTCACGAGAACCTACATTTACATCGCTATAAGTAACATAAGAGGTAAATCCAACTTTAAAATTTTTACCTAACTTACTGTCTAGGCCTGCGTTTAAGTTATATCTTTTATATCCGGTATACAGGACATTGCCGTTTTCGTTAAGATATCCCCCAGAGAATCTGTACGTTGTTTTTTCGTTTCCGCCCGACACGCTTATGTTCTGGCTCGTTTGCATCGCAGCATGGGTTGTCAAATCCACCCAATCGGTCGTATGTCCAGCTTCTATATTAGCCATTTCAGCAGCAGTAAAAGTAGCCCCAGTAGCCCCTTCTAAAATCCGGTCGGTATAGGTTGCTTTGTAAAATTGCTGGCTAGTCATCAATTTTGGAATATGAGCAGGTACTTTATAGCCTATATAACTATCATAGCTTACTCTTGGCTTACCCGAAATACCTTTTTTTGTTGTGATAATAACAACCCCATTAGCTCCTCTGGATCCATAAATTGCTGTGGAGGACGCATCTTTCAACACATCCATTGACTGGATATCATTGGGATTGAGGTTGTTAAGATTTCCTCCCATAAGCCCATCTATTACCACGAGTGGCTCTGTGGAATTGTTGATCGTATTTTCTCCTCTAATGGTAATGTTATAGCCTGCTCCTGGTTTGTTGCTGGATTTAGTAACAGTTGCGCCAGCCACTTGCCCTTGAATGGCCTTGGCTGCCATCACAGGATTGGCTCTTACAATGTCCTTCGATTGTACGGAAGCTACTGCGCCGGTAAGGTCCGTCTTTTTGATTTCTCCATAACCCACCACCACTAGCTCATCCATCGCCATATCGTCGATTTTGAGCTTCACATTTAGGAGGTTTCTCTTCCCAAGTACAAGCTCTTGTTTGATGTAGCCAATATAGCTGAATATCAAAATGCTGTTATCATCTGGAACCGCTATATTGAAATTCCCTTTTTCATCGGTAGTGGTACCAATTTGTGTCCCTTTTAGTACCACATTCACCCCGGGTAATGATTCGCCGGTTTCGCTGGTCACTGTTCCAGTGACATTCATTTCAACTACTTCATTCTCCTTGGTAATGATCTCACTACTTGCAAGCGTGGCTGTAAGACCAGTTTGTAGGCTATTAATAGTGGGGTTTGGTGTACTTGGCACTATTAACCCTTGCTGGTTTTCCTTGCTGTCTCGTAGTTTATCCGAAAGAATCACAAAGGTGTTTTTATCAATCTTTTTAATTCTTAAACCCGATTCTTTAAGTACTTGGGACAAACTTCGTTCGGCATTGTTTTCAAATACGATGCGGTCTTGATATATCGAAATACCTTCTAGTAGTCTTTCTTCAAACAGGATATCCACCTTATAATGGTTTTTAAACTTTATAAGGGCCTCGCGTAACGAAATTTTTGTGGCATTTGGTTGTTCGTATGTGCGAGGTGCAACATGCCGGTTATACGACAATAATTGCGCCGAATGGCTGGGTGCGGCTATTAGCCCGGCAGCAACGGTAGTCATGATGGCTGAAATTCGTATAAATTTAATCATAATCAATTGGGTTTAACATCAATAAGTTAAGGTGTAAATATGAGGGGAATGGGCGTTTTCCGGAGTAGCAACAACTCTTACTTCCAGAATATCAGCCATGACGTTTAAGAATTTCTCCGCATTTTCTGCTTGAATGGTTCCGCCTAAAGTCCTTTTGGCTAAGGAAGAATCTGGTATAATGAGTTGTATTCCAAAGACTTCGTTAAGCTGCGTGGCAATTTCTGAAACTGAAGTATTTTCGAAGTTAAATCGGTGTTCTTTCCAACCCGAATAAGTTTCCACGTTCTGCTTACTACTAAGCGAAAGGATCCCATTAGTTGAAACGGAAACCACATCACCTGGGGTAATGATAATGGGTTCAATTTCCTTCTTTTTAAGGGATCGGACCTGAACTTTGCCTTTGGTGAGTACTACTTTACTTCCACGGCTTCGGCTATATACCATAAACTCAGTTCCTAAAACCTGTATCTCAAGTTGGTCTGGAGTTTTTACTATAAATCGATGGTGGGTGGAAAGGTGGCGAACCGAAAATTCGGCTTCTCCAGACAAAAAGACTTCTCGTGCCTTATTGCCAAAACCAAAACGGGGCACTTGAAGGGAAGAATTTGCATTTAAGGTAACGTTACTCCCATCGGCAAGGGTAAAACTTTTTATTTCACCATAAGTGGTTTCATAAGTATGGTTCAATATGGTGTCTCGAAAAAAATAGGATACTGGAATTACCAACAACAAAATAGCAGCTACCAACTGTAACGTTATTCGAATTGGGCGGCCCCATCCACATTTGATATCGGTTTTAGTATTGGGGTTCAGGTCTTCATTATATATTCGGGCATAAGCCGAACCACTGTCCACTATGAGTTGTGGGTTTTGTTGTTCCCATTCTTCTAGACATATAAAGTAGAACTCTTGATTTTTACTGTCGTTGAGCTGTTCGGCTATTAGGGCCTTTTGCAAAGGGTTGGCACGCCCTTCGAACAAAGCCATCAACATTTGCTTGAATATTTTTTGCTCCATTGCTAGTAATCAAACATTTTTATAATGTGTGGAAAATACCCCGCCATTCGAGGCTCTAAAACCGAAAAAGTATTGAGCATAAACAGGGAAATCATCCCGTGATGTTTTAATGATTTCCGCAGTACAGAAAGCACTTTGGTGATATGACCTTCAATTGTTTTGATGGATAAGTTTAGCTCTTCGGCTATCTCCGCATTCTTTTTCCCTTCAAACCTGCTAAGGATAAAAACCCGTTGGCTTTGAGGTGAAATAGTACCGATAATTTCCTCGATCTTATGACTTAATTCATCGAATTGTAACAGCTGCTGCGGGTTGGTTGATTCCTCACTACTCGAAACGATATCCAATTGACTTTCCCTACCTAACTCCTTCCTTAAAAAGGAATATGCTGCATGCCTAACGGTTGTGAATAGGTAGGCTCTATAAGAGGTGTTTACGGCTAGATGTAATTTTTTGTGCCAAAACTGGCTAAATACATCCATTACCAGGTCCTCGGCGACTTCTTTTGAATATACAAACCTTACTGCATGGCTGCAAAGCGGTTGGTAATACCGCTTAAATAGCAATTCATAGCCCTTTTCGTGATTGTTAACTAGGTAATTTCTAATTAAAACCTCGGAATCGATAATATTGACAAGCTCGGTTTCCTGTGTCGGCTGGAATACCGCTTTAAAGTCGGACGGCAGGGGACTGCTGCTATTTATGTCCATATATAGTTCTAAAAAACATTAGTATAATTTCCAGTATTTATTTAATTATAAGGAGTGAAAATAGGGCATTTTACCCTTGCTCATTTTTCGATTATTTTTCAAGTTTTGGAACAATACTCTAAAGGTGAAAACGAATTACCTTCAAATGGGCCTATCACGGTATAATGAGACTTCCAATTTAATGAGAATAAGGGGGTAGCTAGCCCGAAATTCCGGTGAACAGTCCAGATTTGTATTTAGTAAAAATGTTTTCCAGTGCAGTTACTGTATTCTATTTCAAACATGAGTCGATTTCGGAGTGAAAGTACCTATTAAAGTTGGTATAGATTCGTTCAGGGTAGGGTACTCTTCACTTAAACTTATCTTTTTGGAAATTATGTTGGGTTGACAGCGTCTTGTTTTCTATTTTTACCCTTGCTTGCATCAAGTGCATAAAAGGCACTATTGATACAAATTCTTGAAAAATTGACAAATCGAATGAATTCCTTGAACAAAGTTAGAATTACCTTACCATTTATTTTCCTTTGCTTATACTCCTTTTTGGCATTTTCTCAGGAACCTCCTCTCGATAAAAAAACACAAACACTACTAAACCGGCTGCATCCTGACTCAGTGAAATCGATGGTTTCCAATAGAAATAATCTTTCTACTAGCGCGGTGGAACTTTTGAATTTTTATAAACAACGTAATTCTGTAAAACATCCTGTCCAAGGCAGGTCAGAAACAGGAAGTATATCGGAAAAGGAAATGAAATATGCCAAGGATGCGCTGGAACATGTTTTTGTGGGACAGCCCAGTTATCCGCCTTATTTTTGTGGGGAGGATATCAATTGGAACTCCAGACCTGTGCCGGATAATGAATGGGTTTGGCAACTTAACAGGATGTACTTTTGGGATGCTATGGGGAAGGTTTATGCTAAAACAGGAGAGGAGCGTTATGCCAAAGAATGGTGTGCTCAGCTAGTAGATTGGACCTTGAAAAACCCACATGACAAGGCGCATGACTATGCGTGGAGATCGATTGAAGCTGGAATAAGAGGTTACAAATGGACGGGTTTGTACTTTCAGTTTATTGGATCCGAAAATTTTACGTCCGAGGTATTGGTGTCATTGATGAATAGCTGCTATGAACATGCAGAATATTTAATGACCAAATATACCGCAGGCAGTAATTGGAGTCTTATGGAAGCCGAAGGGCTTGCATTTATCGCATTCACATTTCCTGAATTTGAAAATGCAGCAAAGTGGAAAAATGAAGCAATTCGTAGACTTAATATTGAAATTAATAACCAAGTATACGCCGATGGCCATCAGAGAGAACTGGCGATGGGCTATCATTTAGGTAGTATACAGTGGTTTTATAGAACCTACGAAATGGCAAAATTAAATGGTGAAGACGCTGTTTTTCCGGCATCTTTTCATAGCAAAATCGAGAAAATGTGCGAAGTGCCCATGAAAATTGGTTTGCCCGACGGTACCCATGCGCAGTTTGGAGATGATTGGGCTGGAGTGCCCGGGCAACATGCTTATTCATTTCGGAAATGGTCAAAACTTTTTAATCGGGAGGATTTTCTATTTCTGGCAAGTAATGGCCAGCAAGGTGTGAAGCCCTCACAAAGGGCTTTTGCCTTAAAAAATAGTGGTATATATTCCCTTCGTAGTGACTGGAGTAATGATGCCACCTGTTTGGTTTTGAAGTGCGGGCCAGACGGGGGAGGCCATAGTCAGCCTGATAATGGAACCTTTACCTTGGCTGCTGGAGGGCGAACTTTGATGCCCGATGGGGGTAGTTACATCTATCATGGCGACCCAGAGGGGCGAAAATGGTTTCGGCGAACCAAGGTGCATCAGACCTTAACGCTCAACGGTGAAGATACCAAATATGCTCCTAAACTTCTTAAATGGGAAACGGCTTCTGACCTGGATATTTTGGTCGTTGAAAATGCGGGATATGAGGATCTTACGCATCGTAGGTCCGTATTTTTCGTAGACAAAAGGTATTTCGTCATTGTGGATGAAGCCATAGGTACCGGGGTAGGTGAGGTGGATATTCATTTTCAATTAGCCCCAGGCAACGCTGTTTTTGATGCCAAGAACTTTTCGGTTCGTTCCGATTTTAAGGAGGGATGGAACGTTTTGGTACGCACTAATAAACAAAATGGGCTTGAACTTAATGAAGAGGAGGGTAAAGTGTCTTTTGTTTATACCAAAGAAGAGTCCCGGCCTGCCTTTCGGTACCGTTTAAACAAAACGAGCCAACAGCAAAAAGTGCAGTTTGTCACCGTGGTGGCTCCCTACCAAAACGAAATTCCAGATATAGCTGTTGAACTTGTCCAAAGAAAAGGAATGGATGCTCAAAATCTACAAGTTTTAATCCAAGAAAAAGGAGTGAAACGGGTGTTAAACTGTGAATATTAAACGGTATCCCGATATGTTTCGTCATATAGCGGGTTATCAAAATTACTAGGAACTGGAAATAGGGTAGGTGATTTGCCAAATTAAAAGGTAAGCCTGTTGCCCATAACATAGCTGTTATATGAAACGTATTAAAACAGAATCGCCTCTCTATGGAACACGCTGATAGCCTCATAACTCATTTACCGCCCTATATTTCACTGGTATTTGGGTTGACAACCGCGGCGACTTTATTGCTTTTTGTTTGGGTCATAAGGAGTTCTAATTCCGTATTCACCAGGGAAAAGGCAAAATGGGTCGCTATTGGTTTGGTGGTTTGGTTGGTAATTCAAGCTGGTTTGGCGTTCACTAATTTTTACAATAGTGATACAAACACCTTTCCTCCTAACATTATGCTGGCGGGTATTTTTCCTGCCGTGTTGTTGATCGTGGTTTTGTTTATTACTCGGGGAGGTAAACAGTTTATGGATAGTTTACCCCTCAAAAATTTAACCTATTTGAACGTAGTTCGGATCCCGGTTGAGATCGTTTTATTTTGGCTTTTCTTGAATACGACAGTTCCTG
>CAXBLH010000280.1:0-7544 GCA_963976315.1 uncultured Dyadobacter sp. | reverse complement strand
AATGGCAGGCAAAGGCTGATTTTCAAAGTCTGCATTCAGGGTGCATGCTCCTATGTGCGGGTTCGAAAGCACTATTTTAATGTTCAACCGCTTTTCTAACTCCTTTATTACATCACTTATTTTTTCATTCTGAAAAGCAAATGTCGAACTCTGGTAGAGCTCCATTTTTGCCATTTGGGGTATTTTAAGAGAATATAGTTTTTTGGTATCTATTTGAAAAAGAGCCTGCTGGTTTGGTTTTAGCACGACCATTTGTGACTGGGACTTTTCATCTGGCGCACTTACTTCTACGCTTCCGGTTACCACAGAAATTTTGAATTCTTTTTGGTTATTGGGCGCTAGCACATTAAAGCTTGTACCAAGAACTCGGACTGTCATTTCACCGCTATGAATGTAAAAGGGGCGCGTTGGGTCTTTTTTTACTTCAAAAAAACCTTCCCCATTAAATTGAACCGTCCGATTTCCCGTTTCGAATTGGCTGGGGTATTGAACCTTTGCGTTGGGTCGCATCCAAATAGTACTGCTATCGGGAAGAATGTGTTTAACAATCTGCTTTTCTCGATTCACAAATTCTTGTAGTGCCGTCAGAGATAATGTGTTCGAACTTTTAATCGTTGCAATTACATTCTTATTAGGAGTTTTCTGGAAATAAAAATAACCCACTACCAATAAGAGGCTTGCAGCAATTCCAATCATCCAGTTCCATTGAAAATAAAATTGGTTCCCTCTTTCTGTGGGCTCATCTATCATATCAGATGGATCTATTCTCTCGGATATATTGGTAAAAGCTTCATTAAAAAGCACTTGTTTTTCTTCTTGAGAAATTTCAGATGTTGCCGTTGAAGCTTTATCAAGCTCCGAATACCAGGCCTCCACCAATGCCCGTTCGTTTTCCGTACAGGTACCGTTCAAATATTTTTCTAATAATTCAGCTGATACTTGCGGGTTTTTCATTTTTAATTTGGTCTATTACTCACACGTCGTAGCCAACTTGAAAACACCCTTAGTGCTTTTTGAAAAAAAAGTAAAATTTGGTGAATCAGTATGGTAATGGTGTATCCCTAGAATAAAAAGATTAAAAGTTAAGAAAGGAAAGGCATATTATTTTTTCTAAAATGGAGTCGATTTCATGAAGTTAAAACGATAAAGCAATCGAAGGTCTTTTGGAGCTCTGGTACCAAAAATTTCTAAAGAGCGTTTTGAGGGAAAAAGTAAAAGTATGGAAGTGGTTTTTGCAAATTACGCGTACAACCAAGGAAACACAAGAAGAGAGTACGCTAGGTGGTCTTTGAGGTGTAATCTTAAAACTCTTAAGGCTTTGGTGATATGTTGCTCCACGGTTTTCTCGGAGATTCCCATTTGTATGGCTACTTCCCGATTTGTAAACCCATTTCTGCTCAGCACAAAAACTTTTTGGCATTTTTCTGGTAGTAATTCAAGTCCCTGCTGATAGCGAGAATTTAAATCTACTTCCATGATGTTCTCTAATGTAAAATTACCATCACTCGATAAATCCGATGCCCAATGAGCCTCTTGTTTTTCACGTGCTAATTTTTTTCGGTAATTCGAGATGATCAAATTCTTTGAAGCCTTGATCAAATAAGCATCTATATTTTCAATTGAAAGACCTTTCCTGCGTTGCCAAAGGTTTACAAACAGGTCCTGGATAATATCTTGTGTTGATTCCTTTTCGTGAATTTTGGGATAAATGTAATTGAATAATCGATCAAAAAAGCGCCTATAGAGTTCATGAAAAGCCCTTCTATCGTCTGTCGATTGGATCGACAACAGGAGATCTTGATCTGAGAAATTTGCGAATTCGGAGTTATTCTTCATGCCTATTCATCGGTTTCATTTATCAGTAAGAAATGAAACATTACAAATGTCGTTCATTACCTTCTCAAAGGTTGAATTTATGACATTAAGGAATTTTATACTTTTTTTTACTTTCATAACACAAAAATAATACGTTAAAATAGAAATTTTAATAGGAAGTTGTATTGGTCAACAAGTAGACTTATTTTGGAATTGAACCTACAAGAAACCGTTTCCACTTTGATAATCTTGGCTTGGCAAGATCAAAAGGTAGAAACGGTTTCTTATGAAATAATTCAATATAAAGGTTGAATACCCTATTTCTTTTCTAAAATCTGAACGGGGCCTAGCAATCCAGAGGGTTCTAACTGCCAATTATCCTGAATGGTGATATTGGTTTTAGTGAAACGTTTGTCTTCTGGCTTTCCACGGTCACCAATTAGTCGGTTTCTCCAAGTGTTGGTAACTTCCACTTGTAATTTATTTCCTTTTTCTTTTAAGAGACCGCCCACAGCCACTCGGTAAGGAGGGGACCACAAAATACCCATATCCTTCCCATTTAAAATCACCTTCGCCACGCCCACATCTTTTACTGACCCTAAATCCAGATACGTTTTTGAAGAAGTGGAAAGGTCCAGTGGCAAGTCAAATGATTTATTATATACCGCAGTTCCGGAGTAGTATTTAATGCCATTATTGTAGTTATCCGTCCAGCTTTCAAGTTTATTGAAAATCGCAGCGGCTGGTGCTCCCCATTTGGTGTCAAAGGTTACGTTCCAGCTACCATGCAAAGTTGTTTTTGGTTCTAAAGCTGGATAGTTTTCAGGAGCGTTGCTACTTTGGTTAACTGAAATCGGCTCCCGAAAAACCACAAATGTGGAGCCATATGGGTTGAACTCTAAACTCACAAAAGTTTGACCATCTTGCTGATAAAAGGAAGTCGCATGAGAAGTTTCACCGGTTACAGGATTCCAGATTTCCGGTTGTTTTCCGGTAATTCTGAAGGAAGCTGTTGTATGTGAAGTGGCCTTATTCTGGCTACTAATGAAGTAAACGTCAGAATTGTCCGACTTTCGATGGGCAAAGTCATAGCTACTTCCCGGTTCTTGGTGTACCATTTGCAGGTCTGCAGCAAGACCGCTTTCTGCAAAATATTCTGCTGCCGTTGTTCCCCATATCACTTTTCCAGCGCCAACTTGCTTATTTCCTTTTGGAGAAATACCGCTGCCCCACAATTTGTCAGCGATTTGAATTAAAGTTTTTTCGCCCTTTTCGCCAGCCACCAAACTGGCAGTTGTGGTGGGTTTGTTGCCCAATACAGTGGCCCCGCTGTATACCAACTCTGCCACTTTATTGATGGCATCCAAGGAAAGTATGCGGTGATCGGGTAATACCAAAACTTTGTATTGATCTCCGTGAGGCATTACTAAGTGTCCGTTTCTGACCTGCAGGGCTAATAATTGTTCTTCGTTGGTAAGGTCATAATCGTATCCAGTTAATGCACCCGCGGGGTCGTCTTCCTTGTATCGTCCAATATTGGGAACATGGTCTCCATAATAATAAATTACATCCGCGACTGATCTGCCTTGTTGTAACATATATTGGCATCTGGTAAGGTACTGTATAAATGCAGTCGACTGGTGCCACCACGTTACTTGTGGGTTGAAATGGGTGCCAGCGAAATACTCTTGTCCGGGTAATCCCATTTTTTTGGGTGAAGCCGTGAAGGTATGCAAGTAAACCAGATTGAGTCCGGCGCAAAATTCATGATCTACACTTGGTTTCATATCCGACCATATGACATCATTCCAATGTGGGCCAATAGTTGTAAATGATTCGGCACCTACCAGTGTTTTGTTGTATATTTTTGCCGCACTGGCTGCTTGTTTTACAAAAAAACGATTAATCCCTAACGGACGGTGTGGCGAGGGGGACCAAAACTCGCTCATCATAATTTCGCTGTATCCATAGTTTTTCAAACCATCAAATGGACCTGCATGTGGGCCTGCCGATTCTGGTTGAATCCCCAGACCATGGGCTTGGGCTCTTTTGGCAAAAGTTCCGTAATGTTTCTCGGCAATTAAATCTCCTAATGTCTTACGCAAGTCGGATAAGAAGCGATTACTGGCATCACGATTTTCAATAATCTTACCGGCCATTACAGGAAGAAAGGGAACCGGATCATAACCCCGACGGGCTTTGAATTCTTGTTCAAAACCTTCCGTCCAGTTCATTCCACCCGCCTCAAAGCTGTCTGTTTGCAAGTACTTTAACGCCGTCCCAGCTAATGTGCCAATGGCTTTCAAAAGCGGCTCTACGTGGGTGTCCCAGTAACGGTTAAAGTTTTTCTCGCTCATATAATCTATCACATGACCTTGCCATTTGCCGCTAGCGGTTGATACTTCAGCATGGGTAGGGGTATAGCCGAGTCTGATAACAGTCCAGTCACCTTTGGGCGCTTTCCAATCCAGTGTCCCGTTTTTGACATATTTGGTAATATTTAATACCTCTTTTACGCTGGCATCCTCCTCACCCGGAGTAGCTGCAATATCGGTAAGCATTGAACGGGTTTCTGGTGCGGAACCACCCACTTCACGTTTTGCCGCTTTGTTTTCAAATTCACGAATTGGTTTACGATTTGAGAAGATTTTAGTGGGTATCGCCAAAACTACAATATCTTGGTAAAAATTATAATTGGTCTCTGGCTGGGCAAGGTTTTCCGAAATCCTTTTGCCTCCTTTTATTTTTGTTTCGGTGTAAACAATATGTTTGGCTGTTTCTTCTGGAGTAATATCCGGACCACCTAAGTTCCAGCCACTTTGAATACTCATAGACATGACCAGTCCAAGTCGGTCAGCCTCTTTAATAGCATGAACATATAGTTCTTTCCAAGCCTCGGAAGCAAACATAGGCCCCTCCGGAACTTGGGCATTGCCACGTTGCTCAGCACCTCCCGCATCAAAGATACAAGCACCACTGAACCCCTTGGCCTTCATTTCTTCTAGATCCCTAGTAATGGTTTCTTTATCAATATTTCCGTTGAGCCACCACCACCAGCATCTTATACCATATTCCGAAGGAGGGTTTTGGAATATTCTATTTTCGATTCGCGTACTTTTTTGGGCAAATAGGCTAATTGAAATACCCAAAAGAATGAGGGAAAGACAACATGTCTTTTTAAATAGGTCAAGCATTTTGTCAGTGGTTTTAGGTTTTGTTCCTAATTATTTCCATTGGTAATATAAAATTGCCCGAAAATTTACTTTCGGACAATTTTATATTATACCAAATGTTGAATTTTAGCGATTCCATCCAGGATTTTGCTCCAGGACAACATCCTTATTGGTATCAATAATCGTTTGTGGAATTGGCCACAGGTTATAATTAAAAGTTAAGGTCGCTTGTGCTTCTGGCCAGTAAGCGTACTTTTTGATACGGTCCACTGCGATGGTTCCGCCCATACGTAGTAAAGTATTCCATCTTGCTTCTTCATACACAAGTTCACGTGCTCTTTCGTCCAAAATGGTATTGAAACTATTATCCATATCCGCTGCCGAAACCAAGTATTCACAATTCGCACGCTCACGTAGTAAGTTTACATCAGCTGCTGCTCCTGCTTTGTCACCATTTCTTTGTTTGGCTTCTGCTCTTAACAAAATCGTTTCAGAAAGTCTGATGAAATAGTCATCACGGAATAAGTTACTCATGTTTTCACCATCAGCCAATCCGGTGTATTTGTCGGTAGCAATTTTACATGAAATAGGATAACAAAGGCTGCTATTGTTTTTGTTAGTAGTAGCATCTGCACTGCCATTATACATGACATCCCACGGTACAGGAATTCCGAAATAAGGGGAAGTTTTAACATTTCCGATGATGTCACGTTGGAAAACGATGTTGGAGTTACGCATGTCCTTACCCCATTTATCGGCATATATATCATCTCTTGTATAGAATGTTGGCATAACTTGAACGATCCCACGTCCACCTACATCTTCCAAAGTTCCAGTCAAATGATCTTTGGCACCATCTCTAAAAACAGGTCCGTATGTACGGGAATATGGAAGTTTAGATTTACCATCTTCGGCGCGATAAGCAGCATAATCAACCTGTAAAGTCCAGATACTTTCTTTGTTGCCGTCCTGATAGTTTACATTGTTCTCTTGAAATAAATCCCAATAAACGTTTCCTTTTGCTTCGGTTTTTCTAGACCCAAATCTTGATTTCATTAAAGAGTAGGTACCGCCGTCAATGACCTTACTTGCATAGGTAATGGATTTTGTAAAAGCGGCTTGTGCTTCTGATCCTTTACCGTCTGCTGCCAGCTGTGTGCCCATGGCAAGGTAGAGTTCAGATAAATTGTGCTGAGCCGCTCCGCGAACGATTCTACCACCTGATGCTATTGTTTCTGGTAAATCGTTTTCAATTGAAAGCAAATCATCAATGGCGAATTGATAGGTTTCAACTCGAGTAGAACGCGCAAAATCATATTGTGGAGATTTTGAAACCGCTGTTACCAACGGAACTCCTCCAAATAATTCACCCAAATTTCTATAAGCAAATGCTCTAAAAAACTTGGCTTGGGCAATGGTATATGCTTTTTCCTGATCCGAAGCCCATGATATCTGCGGTAAATTGGCAGCTTCAATTGCAAAGTTAGCCTTAGCAATCATTTGATAATAGGTGCTGTAAATATTATAGAAAGTCCCATTATCTACGTTTATCAGTCCATAATTATTAAAGGTTGAACTTTTACGGATACTGGCAACATCATACATATCTGTTCCATTACCGCGTAACACAAATATCCATCCTTCCTCAGAAGGGTTAGACCACAAATCCCTAGCTTGAGAGTAGATGGAAACCAATACTTGATCTACTTGGGCTGAGGTGGAAAAAGCGTTGTCGACAGTATAAAAAGTGGATGGATTTTCTTTTAAAAATTCATCACTGGATTCGCATCCAAACAAGTTCACTAAAAGAAGTAAGGACCAAAATGATTTTTTATTAAGTATATTTTTCATATTCAAAATTGATTAGAAACTGAAATTGGCACCAAATGAGTAGGTTGAAGCAACTGGGAAGGTATTAGCACGCACAGAAGTTCCTGTTTCAGGGTCACCACCAAACCAATTGGTGAAAGTTCCAAGGTTACGTGCACTTACAAATACCTTTGCTGACTTCATACGCACGGCTGATAACCAATTTGATTGCAAACGGTAGGAAAGCGTAATGTCTTGAATTCTAACAAAAGTTCTAGATTGAAGTCCGGCAAATCTTCCGTCCCCTGCAAAATAGGCTGATGGATAGACATTGCTACGGTTTTCAGGTGTCCAGAAGGGCTTGGCAGTCATGTTGTCTTGAAAGCGACCCGTACCAGATGTTAAATAAGCGGCCGTGTTTTCCTTGACATAACGGTTGTTCCCACCAAAAATACCCGAAACTAAAACGTATAAATCAAAGTTTTTGTAACTCATATTGTTACGTAGGTTTAATCTGAAATTTTCGTTTCTATAACCAATGATTTTTCTGTCATTCGCAGTAATTCCAGCAACACCGTCAATATCTTTATACATGGGAGCCCCCGGTGCAGCACCAGTTAGAGCGATATACTCTGTGTTCTCTTCTTGTACGATACCAATTTGTTCATAGCCGTAAATAACATTTAGCGGTTGGCCAATAAATAAGCTGCTGGAAATATCATCATCTTCTTTTCCAACGGGATCAAG
>CAXBLH010000279.1:0-7550 GCA_963976315.1 uncultured Dyadobacter sp. | reverse complement strand
TTCTATTAATTTCCTGCGGTGCAACCCGGCATTGTAATTCCAGTTCAGGAGCATTAAACTTGCTTTTTAGAAACCCAATCAAATCATAACGCATCCCTTGCAAAGCATCGAGTTGATGGTCATTATCTAATAAAATTTCAATTTGTTGACCTTTTAGTTGAAAAGGTTTTTTTAAGGCAATTTCCTCCGTGGTAGAGTTTGTGCTGGCAATCCGTTTTTGAGAAAACTGATACCATGCTAACTGCAAATTTTCAGATGTCAACAGCTCTTGTCCTTTCGTGGATGGGGCGTTTGACTCCGTAATAGTTGCTTTATCTTCCACTTTATGCACCGGTGCAACCGCCACTAGCGGAGTAGTGGATCGTAGTTTACTGGGTTTAGCGGTTTTGTTGGGTTCTGTATAGGTTGCTCGAGGCTCGGTAAAACCTTTTAGAGGTTCAGACGTTGTAGGTGGAGCTTCATTTTTTGTTATTGGATCTGTTGGTTCAACTTTTTTTTTTACGGCTTCATTATTCTCCGAAGAAATATTAATTGCTAATAAATTATTCAAGTTGGCTAACTTCATCAAGCATAGTTCCACATGCAGCCGCTGATTCTTAGCTGATTTATAATGAATATCGCATTGGCCTGCAACACTTAGCGCCGAAAGTAAAAAGCTCATTTCTGCTTCAGACGATTGTTGCTGGTATTTTTGGATAGCAGATTCCGAGACTTGTAATAACGATAGCGTGATGGTGTCTTTACAAACCATTAGATTTCTCAAATGCTCCAAAAGGCCTACTAAAAAAAGATGTCCATCGAAGCCTTTTCGTAAAATTTCATCAAAAATAACTAACGATTCGGCCACACTACCCGCTCTTAAAGCATTGGTAAGTTTGAAATAATAATCATAGTCAAGGATATGAAGGTTTTCTAAAACCGATTCATAGCTAATTTTACGATCATTAGAGAAAGTGACGTTAAGATCGAACATCGACAAAGCGTCTCTTAACCCGCCATCTGCTTTTTGGCCAATGAGTTCAAGTGCTTCTTTTTGAACCTCTACGCCTTCTTGCTGGGCGATGTGTTGCAAATGATCGGCAATGTCCCTAGGCTGAATTCTGTTGAAATCAAAAATTTGGCATCGGGATAAAATCGTGGGTAGTATTTTGTGCTTTTCGGTAGTCGCCAATATAAATATGGCATAGCTAGGCGGTTCTTCTAAGGTCTTTAGAAAGGCGTTGAAAGCTGCTGGCGACAGCATATGTACCTCATCAATAATATAAATCTTATATTTCCCAGTTTGAGGTGGATATCTCACCTGGTCGATCAGATTTCTAATGTCCTCTACCGAGTTATTGGAAGCGGCATCGAGTTCATGAATATTAAATGAAGCATTATTTTGAAAACTAACACAGGACTCACACTTTCCACAGGGTTCTACATTTTCCGCAAGCTCCTGACAGTTAATCGTTTTTGCCAAAATTCTGGCACAGGTTGTTTTGCCAACCCCTCTTGGTCCACAAAACAAAAATGCCTGGGCAAGGTGGTTGGTACGAATTGCATTTCGTAAGGTAGTAGTGATGTGCGACTGCCCCACCACCGATTCAAAGGTGATCGGACGGTATTTTCGGGCCGATACTACAAAATTATCCATGGTGCAAGTTACTTCCCCCTAATCGATTTTCAAAGCTACTCGCTTTCCTTCATTGGAAAAACCCGAACATAATCTATTTCCATTCTTTGTGGAAATATGGAATTGTCTACTCCTTTTTGACCGCCCCAATTTCCTCCAATTGCCAGATTTAGAATTACATGAAAGGGTTGATCGAAGGGCCATTCTTGCCAACTAAAATTTTTATTTTTTTCAAATTCAAAAAATGTTTTTTTATCTATGGCAATACTTATTTTTTCAGGAGTCCATTCGCAGCTATAAATATGGAATGCCTCCGACACATCTTCTACCACTTGCTGATTCCCTTTGTTGGTTCCTATGGTATGGTTAAAAGCCTTGGTATGTATATTTCCATGAACCTTGTTTTGATCGAAACCCACGTGTTCCATTATATCAATTTCTCCATTATCTGGCCAACCCTTGTCTCCATAGTTTTTTTTAGAAAATAGCATCCAAATTGCGGGCCATGTACCGATGCCTTTGGGTAATTTTGCTCGCACTACTATTTTACCATACAGAAAATTACCTTTTGAGTTTAGTCTCGCTGAGGTGTAATTATTAGCACCTTCTTTTTCATGGTGTGCTTCAATAATCAAATGACCTTTTTCTACTCTTGCATTTTTTAAGCTTTTGGTATAGAACTGTAGCTCGTTATTTCCCCAGCCCTCTCCACCAGTTTGATAGCGCCATTTGGTGCTGTCAGGCTGTCCTTCGTCATTGAATTCGTCAAACCAAATAGGCACGTCGGCGAAATAGTATACTGGACTATGATGCGGTTTAAAGGGTTGACAATGAACGGCCTGTGTGAATGCAATGAAGCTTAAGAATAATACTAAAAAAGGTGCTTTCATAAGGGGTAGCAAGATGGATAAGTATATACAACAGGTTTGCCGAAATACCGTTAAAATTTAGAATGATCGTTTTAATGGGTATTAGCAATAGAAATTTATCTTTTTAACTTTGCTTAAACAAATAATAGCATTCGAATTGAAATCAATAAACAACGTCACGCCGGTTGGAATAGAGCCGTCGACCTGGCGGTTAAATATAAAATCAAAGGTAGTTACCATTGGTTCTTGCTTTGCAGAAGTACTTGGAGACCAGCTAGAAACCCATAAATTTGATGCTTGTAACAACCCTTTTGGGACCATATTTAATCCACTAACTATTTCCAAATTAATAAATCAAGCGATAGATAGCCGTCCATTAAACCCTGCATTATATATTGAAAACACGGACGGGATATGGCTGCACCACGACTTGCACTCCTCAATTTGGGGGCATTCAAAGGCAGAAATTGTTTCCAAAATGGAATCTAAATTGCAAGAGGTACGTCAATTTTTACAAAAAGCTGATTTGCTAGTCTTGACTTTCGGCACTGCATTTGCATATCGCCACAAAGGTACGAATCAGCTGATAGGGAACTGCCATAAATTGCCTGCTGACCGGTTTATAAAAGAACTATTAAACAACGATCAAATCCAAAATGCGGTAGAAGAGATAATTTTTAAACTTTTGACCTATAACAGAAAGCTGAAAATTATGGTTACTGTCAGTCCTGTGAGGCATACGCGTGATACCTTACCTTTGAACCAAGTGAGCAAATCCATATTGCGTTTATTATGTCACCGTTTATCCGACAAGTTTCCGCATATTACCTATTTTCCTGCGTATGAGATCATGCAAGATGAGCTCCGAGATTACTGCTATTACAAAGAGGATTTAATTCATCCGAATAGGCTAGCAGAGGAACATATCTTTGACGTTTTTAAATCAGGATATTTAGATGAACCAGCTAAACATTTTGTGGAGCAATGGGCAACTATATTGCAAATGCTAAACCATAAACCCAATTTTGGGCATACCGCAAGTTATCAGAATCATTTAAAAAGAATACTGGAAAAATTGATTTTTTTCTCTGAAAATGTAAATGTGGACCCCGAAATAGAGGCTATTAGAACAAAGATGTCGGAATATTTGGCTTAACTTAAACTCAATTGTCCAATTGCCTGTTGTAAATGGTAACGGTTGATTATCTTCGCAAGCAGGTTATTGGATAACTTAACTGAGAAAATTTATAAAAAATACTTTTCATACGTACTAACAGTCCTGCTATTTTAGTAGCAGGCTGGCTAGGTAGTATCAATAAAAAAATGGGTGAATTTACATTAAATAAAGAAAAGGTACTTGCTGCATTAAGTACCGTGCAAGAGCCGGATTTGAAGAAGGATCTTGTGACACTGGGCATGATTCAGGATATAGAAGTAGGTGTTAATCAGGTAAGCTTTACCGTTGTACTTACCACACCAGCTTGCCCATTGAAAGAGCTAATCCGCAAAAGTTGTACGAGTGCCATACATGACTTAATAAGTCCTGATGTGGAGGTGGTAGTAAACCTAACCGCCAATGTAACGTCTGGTAAGCCCACCGGGCCTTTGTTGCCGGGTGTGAAAAATATAATCGCCGTAGCATCTGGTAAAGGTGGCGTAGGGAAGTCGACTGTGACTGCTAATTTGGCTATGGCTTTGCATAGATCTGGTGCAAAAGTGGGTATTGTAGATGCGGATATTTTTGGGCCTTCTATCCCCGTCATGTTTGGTGTAGAAGATATGCAACCCACCATAACGCCACATAATGGCAAAAACTTTATAAATCCCATCCGTCAGTATGGGATAAAACTGATGTCTATTGGCTTTCTAACACCAGCGGAAAGTGCGGTAGTATGGAGAGGGCCTATGGCTAGCCAAGCCTTAAAACAGTTTTTTGGTGATACGGATTGGGGTGATTTGGATTATTTATTGATTGATTTACCTCCTGGAACGAGTGATATTCATATTACATTGGTTCAAACAGTTCCTGTTTCAGGAGCGGTTATCGTTACTACACCTCAAAAAGTAGCTTTGGCCGACGCAACCAAAGGCTTGTCGATGTTTTTGCAACCCCAAATAAACGTTCCTGTTTTGGGTGTTGTAGAGAACATGGCATGGTTCACACCAGACGAATTACCTGATAATAAATATCCCATTTTTGGGGAAGGTGGAGGCCAAAGGCTAGCGGATAAATTCAACGTACCTTTATTAGGCCAAATACCTTTGGTACAAAGTATAAGAGAAGCGGGTGATAACGGTAAGCCAGCATTTATGGAACAGAATACACTGGTGACGGAAGCCTTTAAATCTGCTGCCGAGGCATTGGCACAGCAATTGGCGATAAGAAATGCTGAAAAGACTAAAACGCAAGTCGTTGAAATGCAGTCATAAGCATTGGAATAAAAGTATTTGATTTTACTAATAAATTCTTGCATCTTAGCATATAGATTAATTTTGAATAATGGAATCGAAAGAAAAAACGATAGAGTTGATTGAGCAAGCCTTGGACACGGTTCGGCCGTATTTGAAGGCGGACGGTGGTGATGTAAAGTTTATAGAATTTACAGAGGATCAAACCGTGGTTTTGGAACTTTTAGGATCTTGCCAAAGCTGTCCGATGAGTGCGATGACTTTTAAGGCAGGTCTGGAAGAGTCTATTCGCAAGGCGGTTCCTACCGTCAACAAAGTGGTGGCTCAAAATGTACCATCCCTCGCATAGTTTTATAAAGAACTTGTATATTCAGTTGCGACAAGGGAGCTATTTCTTGTCGCAATTGCTTTTATTGGGCTTCTAGTTATTGTTTCGTCTTTATTAGTAAGTTATATTGCGACAAACAACCTATTGCTATAATTAGTACCTTTTTATGCGTATTGGAATTTTTTTTGGAGGCCCTTCCCGCGAACGGGAAATATCCTTTTCAGGTGGTAAAACAGCCTTTGAGTTTGTAGATAAATTTTTATTTCAGCCGACCCCTATTTTTGTCGATAGCTTTGGCAGGTTTATAAAATTGAATCCTGCATTGATGTATGCACCCGATATTCGAAATTTTTATCCTTCTGGTTCACCCCAAAAATCCAATTATAAACTTTATATAGAGTCCTACCCAGAACTAGCCAATGAAGCTATTCCTGAGGAAATTGGGGTAGAAATAGCACCGCAAGAATTTTTAAACCATTTCGATTTTGCATTCCTCGCCATGCATGGTCCTGACTGCGAGGATGGTGCCATACAAGGGCTCTTGGAGTGGTACAAAGTTCCGTATAGTGGCCCAGGGCTAATGGGTTCCGCTTTGGCAATAGATAAAATATTGCAAAACGACATGATTGCCTTGGTGAACCAACAACAGAAAAAAAGCTGGACGCTCACCCACCAGCAATGGGTACCTGCGGAGTATTCTATTTTATTTCAGGTATTAAAAAAACACTTAGGATTGCCTCTGGTTATAAAAGCACCTCACCAGGGTTCGTCTATTGGGGTAGCCATTGTCAAGGAGGATTCCTTAGAAGAGTTTGTTCAGGCAGTAAACCAATGCTTTTTTCAATTGGAAATCACTGCAACGGAGTGGAATTCTAAGTCAAGTTTGAATAAAATAGAATTTGCCCAAAAAATTGCAAATCTAAACGAGAGTATTGGGTATCCGGTTTATGTAGCAAACGCAGCTGTTTTGTATCATCCCGACGCACTTATCGCCTATTTAGAGAATTATTTTGTGGAGTCACAAAACGAATCTATCATTATTAGTAGCGCAAATGCAGAAGATCAAGTACTGATTGAAGAGTTTATTTCGGGACAAGAGTTTTCGTGTGGCTGTATTCAATTCGATGACGGTAAACCATTAGCACTACCACCCAGTGAAGTTATTAAACTGGTAGAAGTGTTTGATTTTGACTCCAAATACAAAGCAGGAGCCAGTAAGAAACGGATTCCGGTAGCTACCAGTCTAGCCAAAAATCAAGAAATTCAAGCAGTTATAGAAGCCGTGTTCCAGCAACTGGGGATGACGGCCTGCGTAAGAATAGATGGTTTTTTAACTTCGGAAGGAACCATTCTCTTACATGATCCGAATAGTATTCCGGGTATGTCGCCAACTTCCTTTATCTTTAAGCAAATGGCTGAAATTGGGCTAGATGTAACCCAAGCGCTTACCTACCTAGTCCGACAGTCATTAAGAGAACGAATTCGGCTTGGAAAGGAAACCTGGAAATGGCGGCTGCTTTTGCAAGAGCTTGATACAAATATAATGAGACAACAAAGCTTAAGTAAGCCTCAAGTTGCTATCCTATTCAAAGGAGACGACGACCAATACCGACAAGCTAGAAAATTATTTGGTGAAATAAATGCCACTGGTACTAAGCGCGCATTGCCCGTATTAGAAACAGGAGAAGGTCAATACTACTTGTTGCCAAAGTCGATGATGTTTAAGGATTATGTGGAAGATGTATTGAGTCTTTTAGATAAGCCAAGACATCCACTCTTGACCGAAACTTCGGAACGTGCCAGTGATTTAACCCATTTTTATGCTGGGAAAGTAGATTTTCAGTTACATCAGTTTAGCGATAAGTTAGCTATCGTATCTATTGATGAATGGATAGAATTAAAGGAAGAAAAATAACCGAAACTATTAATTTTTTTAAAATTAAGAATTAACAAAGACCGTTTTTACTTAATTTCCGTATCCGTGAAAGTTGAAAATCAACCTTCACAATCATTCAAAAGAATCAAAGCACTATTAAATCATCATAACTAAATGTCACAAGGTGCAGAAAAAGTAAGACTTGGTCTTCAAAAGGAAAACAAAGGCTGGAAAAAATGGGGACCCTATTTGTCAGAAAGACAATGGGGAACTGTGCGTGAAGATTATAGCGATAACGGAGATGCATGGGGTTTTATAACCCATGAGATGGCAGTATCCAAAACGTATCGCTGGGGTGAGGATGGTATAGCCGGTTTTTCTGATAGTAAGCAACATATTTGTATGTCGTTTGCATTTTGGAATCATAAAGATAAAATCTTAAAAGAAAGGATT
>CAXBLH010000278.1:0-7589 GCA_963976315.1 uncultured Dyadobacter sp. | reverse complement strand
AGAAAGTACAGCACCCAATGAATAATCGATCTGTGGATTGATTTTGCCGCGCCAGTTCAATGCCAATTCCCAGCCTCTGGTTCTTAAATCAGCATTGTTACTGCTTGGCGGGTTCGCTCCATACAAATCAGCAATATCAAGTGATGGTCCCAACATGTCTCTTGTATTCCGCTGGTAAATATCAACTGTAGCCGTAAGACGGTTATTAAATGCTGCAAAGTCAAATCCTATATTACTACTTTCAACCCGTTCCCAAGTGATGCTAGGATTGAATGATCCGGGTACGGAAATATATGCTTCCCGGCCATCTTGGTAGTACCATCTACCACCAGATCCCAATCCAGGAACTACTATGCTCATATTCTCTGAATACGCATAAAGACCTGCACCAGCCTGGTTTCCTAGTGAACCATATGAAGCCCTGATTTTAAATACATTTAGCCAAGGGGCTATGTCTTCCATGAATTTTTCATGACTCAAATTATACCCAGCAGAAAAGGATGGGAAAAAGCCCCAGCGTGTTGCAGCCGCAAACCGGGAAGATCCATCATAACGACCGTTTACTTCTAAAAGGAATTTCTCACGGAAATTATAAGTAATCCTTCCAAAAGCCCCAGCAGTAGCCCAGTGATTTCTTGTTTCGGTTACCGTTTTTTCACCAGTTACCAAATTAATCCCTGGGCGAGCAGGGCTAATGAGGTCAAGTGAAGTTGCTGATAAATCTTTATAATCGTAGGATTCTTGCTGATACCCGAGTGTAACACCAAAATTATGTTTATTGGCGAGTGATTTGTTGTAGGTAGTGTATACAAAAGGAGAGAAATAGGTCGAATTTCCCGCAAATCGCTGGTAGCTACCTTTTAAGGGAAGTACATACTCGGTTCTGTTTACTAGAATAGGAGTTCCATCGATCCCGAGTATAGTTCCCGGCAATTTTAAAGCTGAAATATCAGTACCTGTTTCTCTTAGGTTAAGATCAATAAACAGCTTCCAATCTTTTACTAGTTCAGCCTCCAGACCTGTTATTAACGATAACGTGGTATTATCTGTCTGACGCTTGGAACCTGATTGCAAGTAGGGTACCATAGAGGCTTCCGACCAGTCACCATTTAAACCATAAGCCGAAAAATTGGGCCGCAACCGGGCTAGGCCATGGTAAAATAAGTTTTCAAAAGTATCATCAGCGAATGGCGTTTCATACCGTGAACGCATGTATTTAGCATCCGCTTTAATTTTAAGCCAACTGGTAACCTGAGAGGTTACGTTGGCATTGAAATTATATCTCCTGAAGTTGATGTCTGCGAACCGCATACTTCCACCTTCGTTATAATATCCACCGGATATGTAATACTGCGTAGATTTATTTCCACCACCCAGACTTAAATTATGGGTTTGACGAACTGCATAGGGTTTGTAATGCAAATGAAACCAGTTGGAATTGGCGATACCATTCGCATTGTTTTCAAAGTTGGGATAGGTACTGTTTTGATTAATTTCAGGATAGGAGGTAATACCTGTTGGGTCTTTGATATATTGTTCCAACAAAGCCAACTTTTCTTCTGAATATTGTTTTGTCCCAATGGAATTGGTCGTGGCTGCATTAAAATATTTAGCGAATTCAAAGGAGTTGACCATATCAGGTAACCGGATCGGGGTAGTTAAGCCCACATTATTGGAATAGGTTACCGTCATGCGATCCTGTGCACCTTTTTTTGTCGTCACTAATATTACGCCATAGGCAGCTCTTGCACCATAAATAGCCGATGCGGCTGCATCCTTTAATACGGAGATACTTTCAATATCATTGGGATTCACATTTTCCAGCGACATTTCGAATCCATCTACCAGCACGTAAGGGCTATCACTTCCACTTAAATTTCCTTGTCCACGAATGTTGAGATTAAAACTTTGTCCAGGTCTTGTATTACTACCTACACTGATGTTTAGCCCAGGTACCATCCCTTGTAAACTTTGAGTAGCATTTACAACGGGCCTATCAGTAAGCGTTGCACCCTGAACAGTAGCTACAGCACCAGTCATATTTACTTTTTTCTGGGTACCATATCCTACTACTACCAGTTCATCGAACGACTTGTTTTCTGGAATTAAACTAATATCCAGATCCGATTTGTTACCAACTTCGATGAACTGTGTATTGTATCCGATATAAGATATTGAAAGTATGGCATCCGTTTCTGGTATTTGCAACTGGAATTGACCATTTACATCTGTAAGCGTTCCAATTTGACTATTTTTAAGCGCAATGGTTACTCCAGGTAAGCCCTCCCCATTTTCACTCCGAATGATTCCCTTTATTGTTCTGTCCGTTTCCCTTTGCGTACTTAACAGAGGGGCTACTTCTTTTACACTAACCAGAAGTTCGTTATGAATTTCCTTTTTTTCTGATTTTGGTTTTAGTCCACTTAATACAAACGTTTTCTTGCCTATTGCTGTACAAGATATATTAGTGGGCTGTAATAGTTTATTCAAACGTACGGTGATTTGGCCACTGAACTCTGACACAGGTAATTGTTCAACCCAAATATTCTCCACTAAAGAAGACTTATAATTAAAGCGAACCTGGTAGGTACTTTCAAGAGTAGATAGCAGCTGTCTGAGGTTCACTCTTTTTTCATTTTTATCAGAGGTAGCAGCGGAGTCATTTTTATGATCAATGCTCTTATTCTGCTGGTTCGGTAAGTTTGGCTCAAAAGCGAATGTTTGAGCTGAGGTAATGAGCCCTGAGCCAAAAATGAACAACATGGCGAGCACAACTCGAAGTGGTAAATTACTTTTCATCATATGATTTTTGGTTATTCAATTACAAAATGGATTTTATTGCCGTCTCTTATTGCTTTTCGTTCAAAGGCTATCTCGAGAATAAGTATTGCTTCTTTGATATCGGTAACGGGGAGTTCTCCACGGAATTTCTGTTCTTGGAAAGCATCATTTTGAAGTAGAAGCTCCACTCCGTAGATATCCTCAAACCTTTGGGCCAAGGCGGTCATGCTGGCATCATTAAAAATAAGTTTGTTGTTACGCCAGTCTGAAATAGCAAGGCTATTCTCAGTAGCCGATTCTACAATTTTAAGCTCCTTGTTGTGCGGTTCCATTTCAATCACCTGGCCAGGTTTTAATAGAACTGAATTGGGGTTTTTAAGGTCCGTTAAACGGATAGCTCCTTCATCCAGTGAAACGACGGTCTTGTTAGGCCGGGCGTATAAGTTGAAATGTGTCCCTATTACCTCTACTGATGCACGTATAGTTTGTACCGTAAACTTTTTGAATCCATGATTTAGCGGCTGCTTTTCTACATCAAAATAGGCCTCGCCTTCCAGATAAACTTGTCTTGATTTTCTCCATGAAAATCTCGAAGGTAATCGTATTTGACTGTTTGCATTTAAAGTCACCATTGAACCATCATACAGCGTAACCACCTTCGTTTGGGCAAATTCTGTTTGATAGTTTCGGCCCATAAAAAAATAGTAACCTATCCCAGCACTTAGCAAAAAGATAATACTGGCCGCTGCTACCAGACGCCGACCAAGTAGCCAACTTGCGGGAGCAGTAGGTGAAATAAGGGATCCCTGCATTTTCTCGAATAGCTGATCCGTATATTCGTCAGAAAATGTATTCCATGAAACTTCCATCCCCTGGCCCAGTACCTTAGCCTCTGTGAAGGACTTCGCCAAGTGCGGATAGGTTTGGATTAGCCCATTCCAATAGGCCGACATTTCAGGGGTAGGAGATTTAATCCAATCTCGAAAAGCCTGGTCACGGAGAAAATCCTCGGTTTTAAAAGGTTGATAATCGAAATACTGTTTCATAGTTTATGCAATGCTGTTACTATACAGTTCCATAAACGATTCGCTTGTAGTAAGAAAACTTGATTTTTTTTTATTTCTCAAATGGAATCTACTTAATATCAAGAACCTGACTGTTTTAAATAACAAATTGTTTATGTTAGTATTTTGGTTGTTTAATCAGTTTTAACTATTGAGCCCGATAAGTATAAATTTGGATGGTTGGCGTACTAAATGAATGATGAATCAAAAAATCCTTAAAATAGAATCGGACTGGCAGCTAATGGTACAAGGGGATAAAATGGCATTTTATCGTTTTTATAAGTTGCATGTGCAGCATTTACTGAATTACGGGCTACGGTTATACGGGTCACTATTTGTGGTGGAAGACCTAATTCAAGAGTTATTTTTGGAAATTTGGGAAAGGCGGGAAACGCTGGCAGAGCCTGATTCAGAGCGGTTCTATTTATTAAGAGCACTTAGAAATAAAATAAATCGACAATTTCGGATAGATCAGCGATTTATTGCTGCTGATGATATGTTAAACGAACCTCGGTTTTCTATGGAACCGTCGTCCGAGCAGCGTTGGATTGAACTAGACATTGCTCAAGAACAAAAAGAGAAGATAGAGGCAGCAATCCGGTCCTTATCACCCAGACAAAGGGAAATTGTTTACCTGAGGTATTTTAATGACCTCTCTTATTATCAAATTTGTGAAATTACAGGTTTAACTTACCAATCCGCTCGTTCGCAATTATATCAATCCCTCAAAGTGCTTCGAACGGTCTTAGATCAAAGTAGCTTTTTGATGTTGTTTTTATTATTGAAAGAGTCTAATACCATGTAATTGTTCATTAAAGTGGTATAATCAAATTCGCACTAGGGGTATTAAATTCAAGAAAATTACCTTAGTACACGGGTACTAATTAAACGAATTATATCAGTTTTTTAACTATTTAGGTCAAAAGATGCCGCAGGTATCGGACGGTTATAGCAAATTTATAACTCATAACTCCGGCCGACAGCAGCGCAGTCGAACATTTTAGAATCAATTGTAATACTGGACTTCTTCAGAAGTGCCAAGTTATATTCTTCCTAGGGTTTGATGGTTTTTTAATTTAGCATTTTGCCATTTTTATCAAACAGTTTATAACTTTTGAATCGAAATTTTCCTTCGTTTTTATTGGTCAAATCTTCAAAAGCATAGCCAGGGACGCTATATTCCTTTGGTATTTGCATGAGAAGCAGCTCGTCATTTTTTAACAAGACCAAATGAATTTGAAGTTTTTCAGCGGGATTGGAAATAATGAGCGAAATCGCATCATTAAAATCTAGGGTGGAGGCTAGAGGTTCTGGAATATTAGTAATGTCATAATTTCTATAGTTTACGAATGATCTGTCATTTGTAAATTCAATATGAAGGTTATTACCATTTTTATAATTTAGAATCCTGTTTATATACTCATGGTTAAGAATTCTATTTTTTAACCAATCTTTTTTTTCTAGAAAATTTGAGAATGGGGTTATTCGTTCACCAATTTCCATTGTTAAATTATAAATAATAGCTATTTCGGATCCTATTTCTTTAACTTGCGCCATCCAGCATTCTCCGCCGAAATTGTCAGAATAAATATCACCAATTACGGATTCCACTATTTCAAATTGGTCCAGTAATGACTTTTCGTTTGGTAGTAAATTGTATAACTCCTGATTGGGATTTTCAAATCTAGAACGTATTTCAATGGGTAGATAAAAAAGAAGTTCATTTGCCCGTTTTTGGTTATTTTCAAGCTTAGTGCTATCCTCTAAAAAGGATATATAGGCTAAATAGGTGTTGTAAAATTGAAGTTTGTTTAACCCATCCAGGGATGGGTCACTGATAATTTTTCCTATTTCATTTTCGAATAAAAGTTGATCCTTAGTATCTAATTCCGCAAAAGCCTTGGCAATTTTACTCCCTCTAGAAAAATAATGGGTGTTTAAAGGATCAACAATTCTAAACGCTGACCCGAGCAATATTTTATGGAAGTTTATATCAAGCTTTACCAATTCGCCGATATAGGTTTTCATCCCTCTGGAATGCGATGAACTATAGGCATTCTTACTTACATTTTCATTCAAAATATTTAGTAGCGATTTTATAAAAACCTCCCAATTGTTGGTCTCCGCTGATAGTCTGGCGATCCTTTCTTGTTGATGAATTGGCCTGGTATCGTAACTCTGCATTCCATGGACAGGATTGTACCGCATGAGTTCTAAGGCAAGTTCTTTTGAGACTAATTGTCCTGTAAAATCTTCCAGATATTCTGAAGATATTTTCTCTACTTGGGCAAAAGTCAAAGCCTGCATAAAGAGTTCTTTAAAGGTAGGGTCGGACTGATAAAGACTATCAACATATAATGCTTGATTCTTTTCCCAGAACTCCAGTTTTGATCTAAATTTTTTAGAGTCTTCCTCTTTGCTATATTCTGGCCTATTCGAATGTTCCTCATAATAGTATCCCAAAGAATCAATAATCGTTCTGTTCACAGTAAAATTATTATGCAGGAAAATGGGGAGCTCAGGTCTTACTAAGTTGTCGGTATACCATATCCAATCGGTGTAGGCCGACGGGATGGTACTTGTAGTAAATGCTTGGCTTAAATAAAACCCAGAAATAGTAGTGACGCCATTATTTTTGTCCAGATTTTGAGAAAAATAGTATTTCACTTTGTTTAGGTACAAGGAGTCGGAGTATGCCAAAATAATGGCATGTTCAGTATTATTCTGGATGGAAAATGAAGTGATTCTTATTTCTTTCTTGTTCTCTCGTGCTGTTTGCAAATATTTTACTATTAGTAAATTATTGTCAATTATTAGTCCTTCAAACTTGTCGGCCAGCTGTTTTAAATGATGGGTTTGGTTAAGGGCAGAAATGAAAGAATCGGGGTAACGTGTTCTAATTTCAAAATAATCAGCGATCGCTTGTGGTTGGGATTTTAAGGAGGGAGCGACAGTTGATTGATACTTTCCTTCCAACGTCTTGATTTGCGAATTTAACTGGGGTATATAATGATCGTTAAGAATCGTATTTTGAGCAAAAACGCTTTTAAATGAAATCAGAAATAAAAATAGGATACTACTAGTTTTCGTCATGCCGGTTAGGAGCTCTATGGTTTCGAAATTGAAGCTAAATATACAATACTGATGCGATACGGCACACCTGTAATATCAAGTCATACAGCTACTAAAACTAAACTAGGAAATTTTGTATATTTTGCTATCTATTCCAGAAAACTCCCAAACCCTACTTGTATGTCAATCTCTTTGCTACTGCTCAAATTGGCCGCCTCTGCTAGTATTACTACTATTAGCGAAATGGCTGGCTAAACAGATACTTTTAAAGTTGAAATGGAATTAATGTTTCCATTCAATTTTTGACCGTACAAATTCTATTTAACATCATACTAACCGTAACAAATGTAACAGCTATCACAAAAGAGGCAACCCAGAATTCATTCGAAGACGTTTGAACAAAAAATATATAATAGATGCCACTAAATAGCCACCATTTGGTAATATATAAATACTCTGGATAGAGTAGGTATATATTCATCATAATCAAATTTGTTGATATCGTAATATATCGAATTGCTGAGGATGTTTTTAGGTTATATTCAAAGATTAATAAAAACAATTTCGTTGATATCATAAGGAGACTAGTTTGAATTGAAAGGAAAACAGTCATCATTAATTTGCCATTTTGGTCAATTCCATTTACTGAGCTAGTAAAAATATAAACCAATG
>CAXBLH010000277.1:0-7590 GCA_963976315.1 uncultured Dyadobacter sp. | reverse complement strand
TAGAAAATGCTTCGGGCATCAGCGTGATTTATAAACACAGCCCACGCTGCGTGGTCAGTATGATGGCCTATCGGAGGTTGAAGTCAGAATTCCCTAACTTTAACCAGTTAGAAATCCCGGTATATATTGTAGATGTCGTGAATAACAGAACGGAATCCCAAAGTATTGCAAACCAGTTTAACATTCGCCAC
The DNA here is from genome assembly GCA_963976315.1 of uncultured Dyadobacter sp. Taxonomy (GTDB): domain Bacteria; phylum Bacteroidota; class Bacteroidia; order Cytophagales; family Spirosomataceae; genus Dyadobacter. The sequence goes on along the minus strand of CAXBLH010000277.1, from coordinate 7,399 downwards.
GAATCGCCACAATTATTGGTTATTAAAGAAGGCCAATGCATATACAATGCTTCCCACGAGGATGTTTCTTTTGAACCTTTATCGACATTAGCAGGAGCTTCAGCGGAATAAGAAAAAAAAGGCACCGTTTTCAATTCAACTACGGTGCTTTTTTAATTCTTACGTTAAAATAAGTTGCATATATACCAAATCAAGCCATTGGTCAAACTTATAACCTACTTCTTTGATATACCCCTTTTCAATAAATCCATATTTCTTATGGAACTCAATACTTCCGCGATTGGAAGCATCTATACACCCTATCATTGTATGAATGCCCTGTTCCTTAGCTCGCTGTATAAGGCTCGCTAATAAATTTCCTCCCACACCCATTCCTCTTGATTTTTGGTCGAGATAAATGGAATGCTCCACACTAAACTGAAATCCAATTTTCGGACGGAACCTTTGAAAAGATCCAAAGCCTATCACAAATCCTTCATGCTCCGCTACAATAATGGGCATACTGTCGAGTAGCATTTGTTCAAACCATTGCGTCTGTTGCTCTAATGTTCTGGGTTCATAATCGTAAATAGCGGTAGAGTTTTCAATAGCATGGTTCACAATGTCCAAAATGATGGGTATGTCCAGCGGAGAGGCGTTTCTTATCTTTATGATCATTTCAAAAAGTCGTGCAAATTAGTTTCATCAAAAAATTCAACCGTGCGGCGTTTACTGGATTATTCGTCATTAATTAACAAACTTAACCAATAGTTTGTTTATGCTATAAACAATTCTATCATTAAAAGTTAAACAGGCTCTAAGCGTATACAAATACGTCGCATATTATATCAAATTTATTTCCAAATTACGGTATAAGACAAGAATCTGGCAAATAAAAATAAGGGCATCGGTTTTTAAACCAACGATTTTGAACTAGTTTTACCAAAACTTTGGGGGTGTCCACACAATAGTGGTCTGAGATTATACCCTTTGAACCTGATTCAGCTCATACTGACGAAGGGAAAAGTCAAGATACGCCTAAGGGTATCTTTCTACTTTTTTCCGCAGGATCCATTCCCAGAGTTCTCATTATAAACTCACTAACGAATGGAAATACTACTCAATAATAACCTCAAGGAAGTTCCCGACACGTGCACTATTCAGGATGTGTTAAATACCTTTTTTGGCTCTGAACAGACTGGGATTGCAGTTGCCATCAACGAAACAGTTACTCCCAAAGCGCACTGGGGTAGTCACTTCATTCAACCCAAAGAACATATTACGGTGATCACAGCCACTCAAGGGGGCTAAGTAGGTTTAACCGCTTTTAAAAAACATGAAACTCATCATCATATCTTCACCGGATTTTATAGAAAATGAAACCGCCTTTCTTAACCGACTCTTTGAGAATGGTTTGGCGTATTTACATATTAGAAAACCAGATGCCCAACGCGAAGAGGTGGAGCAGTTATTAAAAAAAATCCAGTCCGATTTCCATTCCAGAATAGCCTTACATCAATGGCATGATCTCAAGGAAACCTATAGGATTGGTGGTTTGCATTTTAGTGAAGACTTACGAGCGGCTACCCAAAAAAATGAATTGAGCAAGCTAAAATTGAGCGGCTTGAGGCTCAGTACTTCTATTCATCATTCCGAACAACTGGATACCCTAGACAAAAACTTCGATTACGTCTTTCTGAGCCCTGTTTTTAATAGTATTTCAAAAAAAGGTTATGTAGGAAAATTCAGTAACGAACCCCTCGCTGTTACCAACCAAAATACTGCTGTCATTGGGTTAGGAGGTATCGATGACAAAAATATTGACCTACTAAGGGCACTCCATTTTGACGGTGCTGCTTTACTAGGTCATATTTGGGAGACTCCAGAGCTGTCGGTTCCTAAGTTTCAAAAAATTAACGAGCGATTTTTCACCACCTCATCTACTATTTTATGATTGCAAGAATGCAATTTATTTCCAACGAAACAGCACAATTTTCCCACTTGGAAAGTATAAAGCTTGCTTTGGATGCGGGCTGCCAGTGGATACAACTACGGGTAAAGAACCAACCCGAAGCTATAGTAATAACCTTGGCAGCACAGGCCCGCCAATTATGTGATTCGTATCAAGCAAAACTCATTATAAACGACTACCCAAAGGTCGCAGTGCTCTGCGAGGCAGACGGCCTTCATTTGGGCTTGGACGATGCACCCCTTTCCGAAGCCAGGAAAATAACAGGCCCCAATATGATTATGGGTGGCACCGCTAATACTTTAGAACACGTCCAACAAAGAATGCATGAAGGTGCCGATTACATCGGACTAGGTCCCTTGCGCTATACCACCACAAAGCAAAAATTAAGTCCGATTCTAGGCTTTGAGGGATTTGAAAAAATAATTTCCGAGCTTCCTAAAACACAACCGCTCCCCAAAATTATAGCCATCGGAGGCATTACAGAAAACGACATTCCTAAATTGTTGGACATAGGGATATATGGCTTTGCCATGTCGGGCGAGATTACCGGCTCAAAAAATCCATCGACTATCATCGAAAAAATCAAAATACTATGCTAACCATTGCAGATAAAACATTCAAATCCAGACTATTTACCGGAACTGGAAAGTTCGGATCCACGGCGCTCATGGAAGAAGCTCTTGTGGTATCAGGCACCGAGTTGGTAACCGTCGCCTTAAAGAGACTTAACCCTGGGCAAGACAACGATCCGTTTAAAAACTTGAACCAATATGAGCATATTCATTTGTTACCCAACACTTCAGGTGCCAGAACGGCCAAAGAAGCGGTCTTTGCTGCGCAACTAGCAAGGGAAGCACTCGAAACAAATTGGATTAAACTAGAGATCCATCCCGATCCTAAATACTTGATGCCCGATCCCATAGAAACCTTACTAGCAACAGAACAGCTCGCCAAACTGGGATTCGTGGTATTGCCCTATATTCATGCAGATCCTGTCCTTTGTAAGCGACTAGAACAAGTAGGAACCGCGGCGGTGATGCCGCTTGGCTCGCCAATTGGCAGTAATAAGGGCTTGAGAACGATCGACTTTTTGGAAATAATAATAGATCAAAGTAATGTTCCTGTGATCGTGGATGCAGGTATAGGTGCACCTTCCGACGCTGCAAAAGCTATGGAAATTGGTGCAGATGCTGTGCTAGTTAATACTGCTATTGCCGCAGCTAATAATCCAGTTGCGATGGCACAAGCTTTTAAATGGGCAGTGGAAGCAGGTCGCTTAGCGTACGAAGCTGGCATGGCAGCCAAATCATTTTCGGCGGTATCCAGTAGCCCTTTAACCCAATTCTTAGATGCATAGTTTTTTAACTGAATTCGAAAAATACAACTGGTCGCAAGTTCAGGAAAGTATTCAGGACAAAACGGCCCAAGATGTTGAAAGGGCTCTCTCCAATAAGCAGCGTGATTTAGAAGATTTTAAGGCGCTGGTTTCTCCCGCAGCTTTACCATACCTAGAGAATATGGCCCAGCTCAGTAACCAGTTGACCGTTCAACGCTTCGGAAAAACGGTGCAGATGTATATCCCCATGTACCTCTCCAATGAATGTACCAATATCTGCACCTATTGTGGATTTAGTTTGGACAATAGGGTATTACGCAAAACCCTTACCGATCAAGAAATATTAAGTGAAAAATCGGTGATCAAAGGTATGGGATTTGACCACGTACTCTTGGTAACTGGCGAGGCAAACCAAACGGTTCACGTAGCTTATTTTGAAAAAGTAATGAAATTATTACGACCGCATTTTTCTCAAATTTCCTTAGAGGTACAGCCCTTGGAAGAGGCGGAATATGCGGAATTAATAACACAAGGCCTCAATACGGTATTAATTTATCAAGAAACCTACCACCGGGAAGACTATAAAAAACACCATCCCAAAGGCAAAAAGTCAAATTTTAATTACCGGCTGGAAACACCCGAAAGAGCTGCTCGGGCGGGCATCAATAAGGTGGGATTAGGCGTTTTGATTGGACTGGAAGACTGGCGAACCGACAGCTTTTTTACCGCCTTGCATTTACGTTTTTTGGAAAAGAACTATTGGCAGACCAAATATAGCGTCTCCTTTCCTAGACTACGTCCTTTTTCGGGAGGACTGGAGCCCAAAGTGGCCATGTCTGACAAAGAGTTAGTACAATTGATTTGTGCTTACCGCATTTTTGACCAAGAGTTAGAAATTAGTTTATCTACTCGGGAAACGGAGCATTTCAGGAACCATATTATTCCACTGGGCATTACCTCCATGAGTGCTGGTTCAAAAACCAATCCTGGCGGCTATTCGGCGGCGAAGGATTCCTTAGAACAATTCGAAATTTCGGACGAAAGAACTCCGGCGGAAATAGCGGCTATCATAAAATCCGCAGGCTATGAACCGGTATGGAAAGATTGGGACATGGCATTTGATTGTTAATTTAAAGTCAACTTTTGGTAAAAGAGGGCATCACAAGCTCCTGTATTAAGTATGAATTTCGAACCCCTTGAACGTAAGCGTTACAGCAGACAAATCATCCTGCCAGAAATTGGATTAGAAGGACAAAATAATCTTAAATCTTCTAGAATTTTGGTGGTGGGTGCAGGTGGGCTAGGCTGTCCGGTTTTGCAATACCTCACAGCTGCTGGTGTTGGAACTATTGGTATTGTAGACGACGATCGTGTGGAGTTAACCAATTTACATCGCCAGATTTTATATGGTACCGAAGATATTGGTAAAAGCAAAGCAAAGACAGCAGGACAAAAACTCTCCGCTCTGAACGAACATACGGTATTTGAAATTTTTGAAAAAAGGCTGACTTCCGAAAATGCTATTGAAATTTTAAAAAACTACGATTTGGTCATTGATGGTTCCGATAATTTTGAGACCCGATATGTAGTAAATGATGCTTGTTTAGCGCTTAACCTCCCGTTTATAATGGGATCTATACTTCGATTTGAAGGCCAAGTTTCGGTATTTAACTACCAAAATGGCCCCACTTACCGATGTCTGTTTCCGGATGCCGAAGCGGGTGAAAGTTGTGCGGATGCAGGTGTAATAGGCATTCTTCCGGGAGTTATTGGTTCACTAATGGCCAACGAAGCGATCAAAGTAATTTGTGGAATCGGTGAAGTATTATCCGGAAAACTATTAATACTTAATACGTTAAATATGCAAACCCGTCTATTCAAATTCAACCGAAACCTTCCGCTACCGAGCTCAGAAATTCCCTCACCAGTAATGGTAAAAGAAAAAACAGGGCATACCAAAGAAATGACATGGGATGATTTTGAAGCTATCAGGGAGCATAGCCCAGAAGAGTGGCATTTGATTGATGTTCGGGAAGTATACGAGTTTGAATCCGACGACATCGGAGGAATAAACATACCCTTGGCTGATTTAACCGAACAAATAGACCAAGTACTTACGACTCAAAAAACCGTATTTTATTGTCGTAGTGGGATCCGTAGTAAAAAAGCAGCAGAACTAGCCGCTAAGCTAAAACCCACTGGAAATTACTTCTGGATGAAAGAATAGCGATATTTTATTATGCGGCTTCTTTTCAAAATGCTTAATTTTGAATTCAAATCAACCATATTAAGGATGCTTTCGGACTTTGGGATCATTTTACTATTTATAATTGCCGGCATTATTTTGCTAGTGGTCATGCTAGGCATTGCCAAATTCCTCCGTCCGCATAAGCCCAATGAAGAAAAGCTTACCACCTATGAATCCGGAGAGGACCCACTTGGTAATGCGGGTATTCAATTCAATGTCCGTTTTTATGTCGTAGCGCTGATTTTTGTTTTGTTTGAAGTCGAACTGCTTTTTCTGTTTCCATGGGCTACTGTATTTGGTAACAAGGAGCTTATTGCCCAAACCAATGGCCAGTGGGGTTGGTTTGCAATGGCCGAAATGACTGTATTTGTAGGGATTCTAATACTAGGTTTGGCCTATGCATGGGGCAAAGGCTATTTGGACTGGGTAAGACCTCAACCCAAAGTACCTACCATCAAATCACCGGTACCATTGGCTATGTATGAAAATATCAACAAAAAATACGACCAGAATTCAAAATAATTTTTTATTGGTGCATATGCCGAAAATACTTCGAATGGTTTTCCTGCTTTCTGGGAAATGCCACAATACCTAACTGAAAATATAATTGATTGGGTTTGAAGTGTGGTAAATCTGAAACGGTAACATCACTTCCTTTCCAATTATTCTTTTGAAATAAGGGTAAATGATAGGATACTTTGGTGCTAATATAGATTTTCTCTGTAAATCCTTTCTTAATATTGATTTTATAATCTACCCCTACCCCACCATGTACATTAATATTACCAGTTCGTAATTTGGTAGCTTCGAATGCCCCAGGATTTTGAACCACTTGTCCCAAAGAGGCCGTCCGATTGTTTTTGACCATTAATCGGTACAGCATCAAATCGTACCCTATTGGTAAAATAATGTTCCAGTGCTTAGTATTCAATAATTTTGGTCCAGCATCCACCCCAATTCCGATACCACCAAAATAACCTTTAACCTCATTTTTTCCAGTGGTGTAATTGGTACTATTCATTAAAATCAATCGATTTTCCAAAAACCATTTGTCTCCCTCGTAACGCTTTGCAAAAACAATAGAAGCCATCAACGATTCAAATGGCTGGATATTTAAAGCCCTCATTTTATCTCGTATGGCATCAAAGCTATTATTACCCAGCACTCCAAATTCACCATAAAGAGCCATGCCACTTTTGATCTGATAACGGGTGGTATCCGATTCTGCCTGACTTACAAAAGCAGTGCTTATCAGCAATAAACCGGACAATAGATAATTTCTCATTTTGTTTGTTTTTAGTTATAAATACCTAACGTTCAAGTGGTAAGTTTCGTTTTTTAAGAACTACTAAAAGGTTAAAACCGATCGTAATAGTGCCTAATTGCTGAAAACCTCCCGGTAGCTGCACCACTAATTCCATTCCAGTCCCTCAGTGTTAACGTAAAAGGGTCGCACTGACCCATTTAGTACTAATTCAAACATTAAAATTTAATCAAGGTCTTATTTTGTATACTTTTGTACCCAGCTCAGCGATTTGGAATACCCTAAGAGCATAATAAAGACTTCATGATCAAATTGAGCCATTATTGGCTTAGCATATAATGACAGAAAGATTAAAAACAGGAGACGGTGGAATTATCATTACCAATTCCGAAGATTTACTGAATTGGGCACGGCTTTCCTCCTTGTGGCCAATGGGATTTGGATTGGCATGTTGCGCGATTGAAATGATGGCGGCGTATGCTTCCAATTATGACCTCGAACGTTTTGGGATTATGCCTCGGCCTTCTCCCCGACAATCGGATGTGATGATTGTGGCAGGGACGGTAACTTTCAAAATGGCAGATCGAATTCGCAGGCTTT
>CAXBLH010000276.1:0-7594 GCA_963976315.1 uncultured Dyadobacter sp. | reverse complement strand
CACTTGTATCAATAGCTCATACGCCTTTATCAACATCACATCGCCGGATAGTATGGCCGTATTTTCGTTCCATTTTTCATGAACCGTTTTTTCTCCCCGACGTAATGGAGCGCGATCCATGATATCATCATGCATCAGTGTGAAATTATGAAACACCTCTACGGCCATGGCTGGCTTTGTTGCTATTGCCCAGTCGTCGGTAAATAATGAAGTAGAAAGCAAAGTTAGTAAAGGCCGAAAGCGTTTACCACCAAGAGACATGATATAACGTATAGGATCGTATAGTTCGCTGGGGTGTTCACCATAATCATGGCTTGAAAACTCGGATTGTAGTTTATTAAGAATTTGTTCAATCTGTTTCATTATTTGGCAATTAAATCAGCTTGACAATAAAATGGTTGAATTGACAAGCAGCAAAGTCCTGTTAAATTTTAAGGATCGTGCAAATTACCAAATTACTCTGTGAAAACTCAAAAGCGTAGGTACTTTAGGTGGAATACCTTTTAAAAATAAACCACCTCCTACTTTTCATATATAATTGAACTTATCACGACTTTTTTAGTATTGCAATCGGCTTTGGGCTGTCAAGTCCTTTCTGAAAATGATTTTCAAGCTGAATGCAGGTTTCACGCAGGTAGAGCTAAAAAATAGCATAAACAAACTATTGGTTAATTTTTAAAAAGGCTCTAAACACTTCTAATAAAAAATTAGATTATGGCATTTTATCAATATTTTAATGGGGACATACGGCCAATTGAAGAGGTATTATTTCAATCGCATGACTTAAGTTTGCTTCGAGGCTATGGTATGTTTGATTATTTTAGAACCTATAATGGCTTACCTTTTCGCTGGGAAGATTATTGGAAAAGGTTTGAAAATTCGGCCAAATTCTTAAATCTCGACTTACCTGTTCAACAAGAGGCCTGTTATGAGATTGTAAAAAAGCTCATAGCACAATCCAGAGAACAGGACGTGGCTATACGGTTTGTGCTTACAGGAGGCTACTCCAAAGATAGTGTACACATTGAAAAACCTAATTTCGTAATCAGAACGGAGCCTTTACCGAAAGATCATCCAGAAGGAAGAAAAAAAGGAATTAAAGTACTTCCTTATGAATTTGTACGCGATATTCCAACCGTAAAAACAACCAATTACGTCCACATGATACTAATGGCGGAGACGTTAAAAAATACAAATTCTGCGGATTTATTGTATCATAAAAATGGCGAGATCAGTGAATTGACCCGCAGCAATATTTTTATCTTTCAGGGAAATAAGCTCATTACAAACGAGGAGAATATACTGGCAGGAATTACTCGAAAAGTAATTTTGGAGCTAGCAGCCGATCATTTTGATATTGAAATCAGGACGATCAGCCTCCAAGAAACTATTGACGCAGATGCGGTTTTTACTACCAGTACTACCAAATGGGTTACTCCAATTGTGCAAATCGGAGATTCTATAATCAGTAATGGTTTAGTGGGTGCCAATACCCAAAAGCTTAGCCAATTATTTGAAAATAGGATATTCAAATGGGGACAATAAACGAGCGCATTTATAGCTACTTCTGAATATTTAATGGAATACGGAGTAGTGTGCTTTTTGATTAGAAAAGTAAAAAAAATTGAGCCTAAACAGTTCGCAAGGCTCAATCTGATATTACACACATCAATTTAATTCAATTTATACTTTATCAGGGATACTAAATGGTTCCCTGTACTTTCTTTTTAAGTAGGTATTAGCATCGGCATCATTTACAAATTTCTCAGTGGCTGAGTCGAATGTGAGCGCCCGCCCGGTTCTATAAGCGATATTGCCCAAATGTGCCAAACCAGAAGACAAATGCACGGTTTCTACTGGGCCGTTCACCATGGAAGGGTCTTTGGCAACCACAGCATCAATAAAGTTTTTGAAGTGATCACCACCTGCTTTTCTGGTGGGGCCAGGCTTACGGTCTTTTCCCAAGAAAGTTTCATAATGGTCATATCCTTTGATCACCATATAGCCTTCGGAACCGTAAAAAATATTACCAATTCCAACGCCATCTTCAAGGTTGGTCATCCATGGTCGAACTTCAAACTCGATCACTTTCTTTTCCTTTGGATAGATATAGGAAGAGGATAATAGTTCTGGTGTTTCTTTGGCATCATCCCAAAGAAATTTCCCACCTGCGGAGGTGATTTTTTCCGGGAATTTATCTAGGCCAAGTCCCCATAAGCACATATCCGTTTCATGTATTCCTTGGTTTCCTATATCGCCATTTCCGTAATTCCAATGCCAGTGCCAGTTGTAGTGTACATAGTTTTCAGAAAAAGGCTTCATTTCTGCAGGTCCCGTCCAGAGGTCATAGTTTAAACCAGCAGGAACCTTGGATACTCCTTTGTCGCCAATGTCTGGTCTCCATTTATAGACCAAACCACGTGCCATATATACGTTTCCTATCAGTCCATCACGAAGATGTTTCACTGCTTCTTGCATCGCTGATGAACTGCGCAACTGTACACCATGCTGTACTACACGGTTGTATTTTTTCTGGGCTTGTATCATTTTACGGCCTTCATCAAAATGATGAGAACCTGGTTTTTCAACATATACATCCTTACCTGCCTGGCATGCCCATATCATAGCGAGTGCATGCCAATGGTTTGGGGTGGCAATACTTACAACATCTATGCTTTTATCTTCGTAAACTTTTCTTAGATCAATTTCGGTCTTAACCGTCTTTCCCGTCTTCTCTTTGAATTCTTTCGCACGAGTCTGAAGTACGTTATTGTCGGGATCGCATAAGGTAGCAACTTCTACATTGCTTAAGTTACTAAAACCACTGATATGGCTTTTACCTCTACCATTCACCCCTAATACAGCCACTCGAACTCTGTCGTTGGCACCAAATGCACTTTTGGGTATAAAGTAAGGTATACTAAGTGCCAATGCAGCACCAGAAGAGCTTTTTATAAAACTGCGTCTAGTTAATTGATTTTTTTCATCCATAGGTTTAGGAAGTTAGTAATGGGCTATAATTATTGTACTTTAAATGACGAGCTTAGGACTATTCTGCCCTGTGATAATTCACTGTATTCATTGACATTCCTATTAATTTCTTGAGTAATTGCTGTCTAAAAATTTATTTTTTCAAAACTTGATCCATAAAATGGTATGCTTCTAAACGTACTGCTTTCGGAAAGTCATGGTTGGAGGTTGGATATCGCACCTGAAGCTTATTTTTTACGCCCAAAAAATCGTAAACTAAGGCAGCATCGGCGATGCCTTTTTGTACTCCTTTGTAATCGAAGTTGGTATCGTTGATGGGTGAGCTGGAAAATACCGCCCTTGGTGCTATCGCAGCAATGACTTCATTGAAATCGAACGGAACAAGTTCTAGATCGTATTTGGTTTTCAATAATGGCATATAACGCTCTTGTGCCCATGGTCCTAGTCGGCCTCCATATTTCTTTGAAGCACTGGATCCGACATTATAAAAATCGAACAGAGTCCACCCGCAACTTGTAACTGTAACTTTAAGCCTAGTATCGAATGCGCTTACAAACAAAGCATTATGTCCGCCAAGCGAATGCCCTATTACACCAATCCTCTTAGGATCTACTTCGTTTTTGCTAATTAAATAATCAATGCAACGAATATGGTTAAAAATCGCCTTCATGGTGCCTGACTGGTAACGATCCTGATTAAAACTATAATCTTCCAAATCGCCAAAACTTGGATAATCGGGTGCAATTACGACGTATCCTCGTTCTGCTAGTTCGCGTCCATAAGCCAAATTTTTATTTTTACCCTGTCCGTCCACACTCTTTTTACCAAGTATATCAGTTTCATGGAGTGCCAAAATTGCCGGGTATTTTTTTCTCTTTTTATCATGAGGCAAATAAAGATATACGAAAATGTCTTCGTCTTTCGCAACGGTTAATTTTACCAAGTATCGGGTAAAACTCTTTTCAATCAGACTATCCAACATTTGGGCTTTTGGAGTCCTTTTGTCTTTTAAAGGCAGTTTTCCCATTACGGCTTGCATACTGTCGAGTATTGCGAGGCGTTTTGCTTTCCATTGGCGGGTCTTTTCTATTGATGCATTCTTATAAAGTAATAAATCCTGGGCCAATAGTTGATTCACATGGAGGGTAATGGCGAAGATTAGAACAATAAGGAGTCGAACCATGGAAATTATGTTTAAAAGAAAATGAAGCCCTCCCAATCAAATCACCTTCCAAACCCCGTATCCACTTACCACCAATATCGAAATGGTACTTATCCAGAAAAAGATATCATAACCAATTGACGGACGGAGGGCAAGTGGTAATTCCCGATATCGAAAATGTATGGCCACATAAACGATAATCAGTAACAAAATGGAAGTAGCGATACCTCCTAAAATGATCATCATCACGGGTGCCTGGATAAAAAGAAATAAAATGCACCATACCATGGGCAGTACCCAAGTTAGTATCGCAAGTGTTTTCTTTTGTTCACTTTTTGTTTTGAATTTCATCCATCCCAACTCACCGAATGCATCTCCCCATACACGTGCCCAGCTGGCCGTAGCTGTAAAGAGTGTTGAATATAAAGCAGCAAAAGCACCAATTAGAAACAAAAACTTGGCCCATGGCCCTAAGGTGACCGTAAATATTCTGGAAAGAACTTCGATCATCTCGTACCCTTCGGGAACTTCTCCCTGGCTATGCAGCACGGCGGCACCCAGTAAATAAAATGCGGCCGTTACGATCGTGTAAACCACCATCGACAAAACTGCATCCAAATACATTACCTTGAACCAGCCCTTCGCTCGGCTATTCCATTGATCGGAACCGTTGTTTGGACCCACATAGGCAGCATAACCTTTTTCAATACACCAGTAGTTATAGTACATGATTTCGTCGCCGCCAACACCTGTTATTCCAAAAGCACCAAATGCGATTCCTACCAATCCAATAGGTAATGAAAATTGCAACCCTTCTTTTATTTGAAACCATTGAATGGCATAGGGAGTCCATTGAAGTAAATACAATGAAATTAAAATCACGGACGTAAATAGTATTATCAAAATAAAGGAAACTTTCTCTACTGGGCCATAATTTCCCCGATACAAAATAAGGGAAGTTACCAATACAGAAGCTATAGCCCAGAGATTCACTGATAACGCTGGGAACACCATATGTAAAACTATGGCAACGCCCCCCACAATTCCCCCTACTTGTAGCAACTTAAACCCTTGTAAAGAAAGCCAAAGCCAAATGGTCCAATGGGTATTTTTAATACGCAAACCAGGTATTTGGTTGAAATTATGCATCGTAAAAGTTCCCGTATAAATGGCATTTTTACCAAATTCGAGTTGTAAAGCTACTTTCACCAAACAGCTGACCAGAATCACCCAAAAAGTGATGAATCCCGCTTTGGCTCCTAGCGCGGTGGTGGCTATCAATTCACCAGAGCCTACTATTGCAGCAGAAAGAATAAAACCAGGACCGAGGTATTTTAGCCTACCCACAACGGTGGTTGGCGGATCAAGAACTTGTGGCATTTTAAGTTTTTGATGTAATAAGTGCTTTTTATTAATAAATTACTCAAAAATTGCACTTTTGACCGTTGTAATGCTGTGAATTATTTATCCCTATTCCATTGAAATTACTCGTTTACATATCCATATTTATCTTCTTGCTTTTTACAGGCTGTACTAATGATACGCCCAAAACATACACCATCGGGTTTTCGCAATGCACCATGGCCGACGAATGGCGGAAAACCATGCTGCAAGGAATGGAAAGAGAATTGTCGTTCTATCCGGAGGTTCAAGTGATTATGAAAGATGCCAATGGAAGTACTACCAGACAAATCGATCAAATTGAGGAGTTATTGGCGAGCCCAATTGATATACTCATTGTTTCGCCCAATGAAAGTAAACCGATAACTCCTATTGTAGAGAAAGCGTATCATTTAGGAATTCCTGTGGTGATACTTGACCGCAAGACAGAATCTCAAAAGTATACCGCTTATGTAGGTGCCAATAACCTAGATGTAGGCAAACTGGCTGGTGAATATGCCAAATACTTGCTGAATAATTCGGGAAATGTGCTCGAAGTTAGTGAACGCCCCGGCTCCTCAGCCGATTTGGAACGCCATATTGGTTTTTTAGAGTCCATTAAATCGACCCACAAAATTCAGATGATTGATAAGCTAGTGGGAGATTGGGATAATCTGGATCTTGTTCAGCCTTTGAAGGAATACTTAACCCACCACCCGGATATCGATCTAATATTTTGCCAAAATGACCGTCGCGCATTAACCGCCCATCTGGTTTGTAAAGAATTGGGACTCACTGAAAAAATAAAACTAATAGGGGTAGACGGTCTTGCAACTCCTAATGGAGGGATTGATTTGGTAGAAAGCGGCAAAATAAGTGCTACTATTCTATACCCCACCGGTGGCGAAGAAGCTATGTCAACCGCCATGGCAATTTTAAAAAAACAACCCTTTGAACGTGATCATATTCTAAAAACAACCACAATCGATCTCAATAATGTGAGAATGATGAAATTGCAAAACGACAAACTCGCAGACCAACACAGAGATATAGAAAGGCGACAAAACCGGATTGAAGAGCAAATTGTTATTTCTAAAAATCAAACCATTATCATCTATGCCATTTCTATAACCTTAATACTTGCCCTACTTTTTGGTATAACCTCCTTTTACTTTTTACGTGAAAACCGTAAAATAAATAGCATGCTAGGGCTGCAAAATCAGGAGATCGGGGAACAGAAAGACCGAATAGAAGCCCTGGCCAAAGAAGCAGAAAACAGTCATCAAGAAAAACTCAGGTTCTTTACAAATATTTCACACGAGTTCCGAACCCCACTTACACTTATATTGGCACCACTGGAAGACCTATTAAGTAGCCAGCTTGTTCGCGATGGACTTATTAAACAGGAACTATTACTTATCCGAACCAATACGAAACGGTTGCTAAGGCTCGTAAATCAGTTAATGGATTTTCGAAAGTTGGAAAGCAATAAAATGCAGCTAAGAGCGAGAGAAAGCAATATTATTGAATTTGCCAATGACCTATTAAAACACTTCGAAAGAACTGCCAAAAGCCGTAGAATCGATTTACGTATGATTACCTCCGAACAAGTAATTTCTATGTGGTTTGATCCTGGTATGCTGGATAAAGTGCTCTTCAATTTACTTTCTAACGCTTTCAAATTTGTCCCAGATGGAGGGAGGATCTATGTTTCAATACATAAAATTTATGAACATACACTCGAAATTAGTGTAGAAGACAATGGCATTGGTATCCAACCAGAGGAATTAGAGTTGGTTTTTCAGGGGTTTTATCAAGGCGAAAATCGTTATAAATCATTGGGTACCGGATTAGGACTGGCATTGTCTAAGGAACTGATTACCTTACATCATGGCACTATTACGGTTACCAGCCAACCCCATATTAAAACAACGTTTACTGTTAAAATACCGCTTGGCAACCAACATTTAGAACCCGAAAATATTGAAACTGAAACTTTAGACACTTCTTTCTTTGTCGATTTATTTGTAGAAGATCACCATCCCATACCCACAATTTCTT
>CAXBLH010000275.1:0-7601 GCA_963976315.1 uncultured Dyadobacter sp. | reverse complement strand
CTTTTCACCTATACGTCTAGCCACAATGGCTGTTGCGGCCATGCTCAACCCCACGGCCAGGGCATATACAAGCGTGATTACAGATTCTGTAAGTCCTATGGTAGCCACTGCATTGGTGCTTACTTGCGATACGTATAATATATCTACCAAAGCAAAAATAGACTCCATGCTCATCTCCAAAATCATGGGTACGGCCAGTAAGAAAATGGCTTTTTTGATACTGGCTTGGGTAAGGTCAATCTCCTTGCCTGCTATGGCCTCCTTTAAAAGAATGAAAAATGATTTTAGCGACTGCGCTGCCATTTAATGTAAACTTTGCCGTAAATGTATGGAGAAAAATTTGTGAGCGAATGGGCAAACTGGACATTTTAAAAGTATACGTGACAATTAAAAACCAGATGTTTTTTTTAAAAAGCAGATAATTTAAACCACCGAAAACCCACCATAATTTCAAACCACTGTTAAAATGGGACTGACGCTGAGTGTTAATTAAACGTTATTGCTTTTGCCTAAAAAGCAACAGTAATACTATCTAAATATATCGCAATAATCATTTGTTCCTCAAAAGGTTTGGTGTATTTTTTTAGAGAGATTATTCCAAAAATCGTAGTGCCCCTTCCATTTCCCAAAAAACGTTAAGGTGCGTTAATACTTACAATAATTGCGGAGATACTACGCTAATATTGCGGTGTGGCAATGCTTGTCACCCATAACAAACAAACCTAAAATAGTATTAACAATAACAAAAAACAATCTATGAAAACAAATGTGATTTACAAATCGATGCTTGCGCTTTTACTAATCGTAGGCTTTGCTTCGTGTAGTGAAGACGATTCTACCGAAACAGATCAATTGGCATATAACGCAGAGGTATATATTACCGATGGCCCAATAGACAATGCCGAAGTAGAAGGGGTTTTCGTTACTATTGCCGATGTGAAGCTAAACGGTACCAGCTTAGATGGCTTTACAAAAACCACCGTAAACCTACACGCCCTACAAAATGGAAACACCCAATTGTTGGGAGATATAGATCTGGCTGCAAACACCTACAACCAAGTAACCTTGGTATTGGACACAGAAAGTGACGCCTCTGGCAATGCTCCAGCGAATTATGTACTTACTACTGGCAACACCAAAGTTGAGCTAACTCCAGAAAACAGCACTATTACTGTGAACAGCAATTATGATATTGAAGCCTCCTCTTCAAACCAAATAATAATTGACTTTGATTTACGTAAGTCCATAGTTGCAGATGCTGGTAACTCAGGCTATAACTTTGCCGGTCAAGCCCAATTGGAAAACAGTATTAGGGTAGTAAACGTATTGGATGCGGGTACCATTAATGGAACCGCTACCAATAACACTGGAAACAGCGAGATAAAAACAGTAGCCTATGCATATACCAAAGGTAGTTATAGCGAAAGCGAAGAAGACGAGAACGCAGCCGGGGTACGTTTTGCCAATGCAGTAACAAGTAGTATGGCCACAGGTGGCAGTAACGAGTTTAGCTTGCATTACCTAACGGAAGGAACCTATGAAATTCACTTCGCGTCTTATGAAGACACCAATAGCGACGGCGAGTACGAGTTTACTGGAATGATTGAGGCAGAGGGCGATTTGGGCCTAGACCTTATGGACGTTATGGTTTCGGCAAACACCGAAGTAACAATCCAGGTGATCTTACTTACCATTCTTGGACTGTAAAACCACATTTTATAAAACAATTAAAACCTCCCAATGGGAGGTTTTTTTATGCTTTCCTATTAAGAAAAATCAAGAAGCCACTTTCTATAGTATGTAACCTTAGCTTATTTTAGTAGTACTCAAACTGGCTCTGTTATGAAATACATCAATCAAAAATTAGTTCTGGCTATCTTACCACTTTTTGTAGGCATTGCCGCCTGTGGCGTAACCCACGCTGGTGCGCGATTGCATCGCGTTCCCCCCGCTGATGCGCGATTGCATCGCGTTCAATACACAGTTTTAAATAGGTTCTCCAAGTTCCAAATTCAACCGTAATACTGAAATACCACAATACCGTCCAACAATCCTTTTTCATCTGAATAATCCGAAGCACTGCTATAAACATAATCCTGAGCCCTATAAACCAATCCAGCCTCAACAGGATTATTGTGGACATAATTAATCTTTTCCCAAATAACCCTGTTGCTCCACAATTCGATAGGTTTATTATCGTGTCTCCAAAACTGATACTCTTTCACATTAGATGATTTTGCAGCAGCTTTTTTGAATTGCTCCAATAGAAATTCCCTCCTACTCTCTCGTGGATTCTCCTGTATGGCTTTTACTACTGCCTTGCTCGTGAACCGTTTAAAATCTCCTAATAGAAGTGATGGATGCTGCCCCTTTACGCTTCTAAATACCAAGTGTACATGATTGGTCATAACACACCACGCAATTATTTCCATTCCCTTTACTTTTTGGCAATAAGAAAGACTTTGCAACAAGATGTCTTTGTACTCATTGCGGGTGAAAACATCAAGCCATCCCACAACTGCAAAACTGACAAAATAAAGACCTTCAGGATTATGGAATTTATAATTGCGACTCATATTCTAAAGATATTGTTATTTCTTAATATCAGGAAAACAAAGGCTCCTAAATCATATCGAAACAAGAAAAGTTAGCACTGTCACTACATTAAAGCTTGGGAGACCGCGCGATGCAATCGCGCGGGAGCGGGGGAGTGCCTTCGCATAGCCTCCGCCAGCGGGTCGATGTTCATCCACCTGCCGAGTGCAGGGTCGTAGTTCCTCGCCCCGAAGTCGTAGCCGTTGAGCCCCAGCTCCGGCTGGAACTCCTTGCCGTTGAAGCCGTAGTGTAGGGTGTTACATGCCATTTTGGCAACGATTTTAACCCGTTACTTCTTATTTATCATAATTGCAAAGTGAATACCTCATTTTTAAATCATCGTATTCTTTTTTCGATGGGTAGAGTAAAAAATTTTCTATTTTAATAAAGTGATATCTGTTAAACATTAAATTATTTTGGGTTATCAAAAAATCAGGACTTTTATTACATAAACTTAAGCTAATAATATTGGCGTTTGAGTTTTTTTGCAGAGCGCTTCTTAGCAAGATAATACCATCAGAATTTGAAATTAGACTTGAAATATCGCTCTTACTAATTTTTGATAAATCAACTATTTTATTTTCAATAAAATATGCTCGAACTTTCTTATTATCATAAACTATATATCCCGTCTTTTGCACGCCATGGCCAAAGGAAATTGGATCACTATCAACCCATTCGCTGACATTTTGTCCTTTACAGCCAAAAATTATTGAGCCTAGAGAAATTGAAAGAATGCAAGGCAGTATTTTAATTAATTTTAACAATTGTGCCATTTAATTTGATTTTTTCATTACTAGTTTTCACCACTTTTGGTTTATCCCTTCGGTTTACCCTTTCGCCTGAGGAGCCTAAATATGAGTTTTTACCTATGTTATTTAATTTGATTTTTACCCCTCGTGCATTTTTTGAAGCATATTGCAGCATTCCACCAATACCATCAATGTTCATTTCTTGACCATTTTGGCCAATAGCAGAATGAGAAATTCCAAGTGTATGGAAAATTTCATGTGTAACAACCCCTCCATCTGCATCATACTTATTGGGTGGTTCATTATAAAGAGTGCAATCTCCACAAAATTTTGTGTCATCACCACCTTCACGAGCAAGTCCATTTGCTCGATATGCATTTCTCAATTCCATTCCTCCTTCAGATAAATAGTTTGAAAGGTCATCTCTTCGAGCTCTAATTTGGTTAGTATCTGTCATTAAAAACCCATCATCAACTGTTTCACCCTTTTCATCGCTAACGGAAATCGCAAAAGCAATTGGGATTGTTTCACCATCTTCTGTTTGTAGTGCATAGTCTCCACTAATACCCATCAAATAATCTATTGCCTCATTAAGAAAATTTTTGCTTTTTTCCCCTCCATCATTATACCAATTTTGAGTTATTGTAATTACCCCATTTTCAAAAGAAATTCCAAAATCTCTACCATCATAATCTACAAATCTTGTTGGTACATTTCCGGCATATAGGTAGCTAGAATTTGAATAATATTTTTCAGCCAGTGGATCCATATTCATCCAGCGCCCGAGGGCCGGGTCGTAGTTCCTCGCCCCGAAGTCGTAGCCGTTGAGGCCGAGCTCGGGCTGGTACTCCTTGCCGTTGAAGCCGTACTTGTACGTATCCCCAAGAAATGGGTTAACGGGTGTCAGTGTGATCTGTCCGCCAGGAGTAACGTCCCAAGTGGTATGGTTGCCGTTATATCCGTTGTGCTTGAGCCCATAGGGATAGTAATGGTCCTCTTCCAGAATCTCTATCTGGTTCCCATTGGCCGGGTTCTGTGCATACTTTACCCGTATGTTCCCCAAATGGTCGGTATAACTGAACACGTACTTGAACGTATAGCTGGTACCGCCACCAAGACCTGAAAGTATTGCCTTGGCGTACCCCTCGGCATGCGGGAAGAAGTCAAGCTTGCCGTTCGTGTATTGAAAACCGTCCATATAGTCCGTAGTGGTAATAGTAGTGCCGTCCGTCACCTTCTTTTTTAATTTAAGGCCCGTGGCATCATAAAAGTATTCAATCTTTCCGCCACCGCCAAATGTTATCTTAACGGGAAGGTTCAAGTGGTTGTAGCTTATATCCGTAATTTCTTTATAGGGGTCCGAAACCAGATTCCCATAATCGTCATAGCCAAACTGTACATTGGTCCCCTTACCGTTCATATCAAATCCTGCGGGATTGTTCTCCAGGTCATTGACCTTCTCAAGCAGGTTCCCGTCGTTATAGGTATAGTCCAGATCGTCTATTTCTATGACCGAGCTGGGGAGAAGACGTTCATAATAGTAGAAAAAATTTAAGAAGCACCCTTTATATAGTAGCTAACTTTCGCTTACCTTAGCTTTTCTAAAACCACCTATTTATGAAATACTTCAACCAAAAATTAATTTTGGCAGCAATACCTGTCAGTTTATGTATAGCAGCTTGTGGTGTAACCCGATCCGGAGCTTGCATAGACCCTGCAAAGATAAGTGATGGCCCCTGCACCATGGAATACAATCCAGTCTGTGGTTGCGATGGCAAGACCTATAGCAACCCCTGTGCCGCAGATCGTGCGGGACTTATCTCTTGGACTAAAGGGGAGTGTGCTGAATAGTTTATTTAAAAATAGTTGGATGGGCAACTATTAGTTATTGTAGTTTTTTTATTTAAAACAAGATATATCAAATTTGTTCATCTTATTTTTTCTGAATTAAATATGGGTATAACTCTATGTTATAGTAAAGTTTGGAGATGCAGGTAGGCTTTTTTGCTTAATTCTTTATTTCTGTTGCTTTGCTTGATTTTAAAGCTACCTCAGTATTTGCAACTTCTAGTTTTTCGAAAACAATACATAAGAAGTGAAAATCAATCGTTTTTTAGCTTAACGATCAATCTTTTACTTTTTACATTTTTCACACCTTCATTTAGTAGCTTTAATTCATTCAATTTTTCTTTCAAAATCAAATTCTTTAAAATGATATAGTTTGATTGAAGTTTAAGCTGATTCCCCTTGCTCTTTGTTATTTCGAATAAATATTCGCCCAGCTCGTTTTTCAGATTTACATTTCCATTTTCAAGTCCCAGAACTTCTATATCAGAGGGAAAATTCAGATAAAAAGTAAAATAGTCAGAGTAATTGTAATCCAAGTAATAATTTAATTGTGATGATTCTGAAGTATTTTCTAGCTGATAATGCTGGATTAATTTATCTAAAGAGACACTTATCAAGCTATCATTTACAAATGTAATGGCGTTGTTTAATGTTCCTTCTGCACTCAAAATGTATGCAAAAGGCTTGCTTAGTTTTTGAGTTCTGGTGGTAACGGAATCAATTTGTAATGTATTATCGATACCTTCGAACTCTGTCAAGGCACTGTAGAAATTACTGGCTTCTTCATTTTGACTTAACATATCGAAGAAACTTCGCATTTCGGTTGACATTCCTCCAGAAGTTTCAAATCTATATCGTAATGTGGCTCTCTTATTTTTAGTATCTACCTCACTAGAAATCATCTGGTTAATATAGTTATAATTTGAATCCATTCCAGGCAAGTTAATAGTTGCGACCGAAACCGAGTCAACCTTTGCCAACTCTAATTTACTATCTATAAAAATATCTTTTTTCTTCTTTTTGTTATTTGTCTGTGGCTTAACCAATACAGCCTTAGTATCGTATAAAGATGTTGGAATCTCATCGATTAGGTACATATAAAATTCTTCATGGGGATATAAAAACTGCACCGTGCCTTTTTCATTTTCAAAAGCAAAGAAAACGTGATCAAATTCACCTTTTCTTATATATTCAGTATCAATGGTACCAAAGCGCTTACTTCTCCCAAACACGGCCCAATATTCAATTTCTAGATCTTCTAATAATTGTCTATAAAATCTTCGGATGCTTATTGGATCAAATCGTTCCTCTTTTAGAAAAAAGCCTGTTGATTTTATAAACTCATTTTCTTGTACGGGCAATATTTTAAAGTTTTTTAATACTTCATTGTGCAATAATTCCAGCTGATAATATTTGGTGCTATCCTTTGCCTCGCCAATTACCCGGCGTTTCCAACGATTATAATAGGATGAGTTTTCAGTATCCAAAGCCATTGGTTGTGTAAGAAAGTTAAACTCTTCGTTATAAACGTCTCGCCAAGATCTTAACTCACTATCATTTTTTTCCAAAGAATAGTATAAATAGGGTTTTTCGCACGGCAAACAACTATATTCGTTTTCTTCTAACCCAATTACATTATCCATGGAAAATTGCAGGTACACAATTGTATCATTAGCAATAACTGCCGGATTAGGGAAATCATTATAGGTTTTATAACGAACAGTGAGTTGCGGACCTGTTTTTATAGTGTATTGTGAATTTATACTGGGTACAGCTGAATATAGGTTTACATAACCGTTAAGATTAGATTCTTCAATTCGCTCATAGTAAACGTAACTTGTTTCAATGGTATCTCCAGGTTCTACTGCAGGAATCGGATAGTTTATTGGTCCAAATTTTTCTCGTTTGGAATTTCGCTTAAAAACCAAACTGGAATCTAGCTCGACGATGGTACCGTTAGCTTTCAAGGTTCTGATTTTGATACTTTCAATAGTATTGCTCTCAAACTCATCCAGCCTTAAAAAAGCATACTTTTCCACTCCAGAGGGATTGTTTACTACCAGTTTATTATTAATGGATATATGCTTTCTATAATTTCCCCAATATTTTTCATATGTGATATCTCTATACGAATGCGTAAAATAGGCATCTGAATTTTTACAAAGAGTTAAAAATGGATCTTCAGCTTTGCCGGGAACAGAAGCTTTAAAACCAAGAAAAAGCCCACCAAGAATAATGGCCGCAATACTAGCTTTTTTCTTTTGTGAGAACAATTGGCGCATCGATTATTGTTTTAAATGATTCCAAAATTTGATTTAGTTTTTCAATATTATCTTTTTCTATAAAAATATGATCAAATATAAAATCATATTTGAGTTTCATCTTTTTAAAATCACCTTCTATGTA
>CAXBLH010000274.1:0-7623 GCA_963976315.1 uncultured Dyadobacter sp. | reverse complement strand
ATTCAAACTTTATTAATGCAACAATGTTGCATTAATAAAGTTTCTTTGCTAATATTGTAATTGTAATAAAAGGTGAGGGGATAGGCTGCGCTACCAAATTGGAAATGCGATAACTCCACTAATTAATAGGGTACATAATTTTAGAAGAAGGAATATGGATCGCAAAGATTTTGAGGTTATAATCATTGGTGGAAGTTACGCTGGACTTTCAGCCGCAATGGCATTAGGTCGTTCATTGAGAACGGTTCTAATCGTTGACAGTGGAACGCCTTGTAATATGCAAACACCTCATTCACATAATTTTCTTACGCAGGATGGCGAAACACCAAGTAGGATTGCACAGAAAGCCAAAGAACAAGTTCTTAATTATAAAACAGTTTCTTGGATGAATGGCCGGGCAATTCATGGAAGCCAAGGTGTAAATGATTTTGAAATTACTTTACAGTCGGGTCAAGTTTTTACTGGCGACAAAATAATTTTCGCGACTGGTATAAAAGATATTATGCCTCCAATTCCTGGGTTTGCAGAATGCTGGGGTATATCAGTAATTCACTGTCCATACTGCCATGGATTTGAATTCCGAAACCAAAGAACTGCAATAATAGCCAATGCAGAACGAGCATTTCATTTAGCTTCTTTGATTAATAACCTGACTGACAACCTTACAATTTTAACTTCTGGTGATACACATTTTGATATGGACCAGATGGCGAGGCTGCAAGAACATGGTATTTTCATTATTGCCAAGGAAATTACTGAAATGAATCATCTAGATGGATATATTCATAGTATGACTTTTAGCGATAGTAGCAGGTTGGAGGTAGATGCCGTTTATGCAGGACTTCCATTTGAACAGCAATCTGATTTGCCGTTTCTATTAGGATGTGAATTTAGTGAATCAGGACATATTAAAATCGATACTTTTCAAAGAACTTCGGTGAAGGGTATTTATGCGTGTGGTGATAATTCAACGATGATGCGCTCAGTAGCTAATGCAGTTTATACCGGTAATTTTGTAGGTGCTATGGTAAACAAAGAACTTACCGACGAAAAGTTTTAAATTACACTATAAAGGACTCTTTTGTCTTTTATAGTCTAGATTGCTGAATTGAAAGTGAAATGTTATAATAATAGAATAGACGCTGGATAATTTAGCTTAGCGGTTTCTTTGAGGTTTTTGTTGTAGAAAACATAAACTTATTTAAAAAGAAAGCCTTTCTTTATTGGGGATATATAAGGCTGCGGGTTTGAGATGGATATTGCCCATGGCCGATGGCAGTGAAATAAGCTAAGGTCAACGTGACATGACTGAATTTTAGGGAACATTGATGATGGACAACTTCATTTGGGATAAGAATGCTTTATCACAGTTATTTATTGGATGAGCTATGGTAAATAACAATTTTAAAACCGTAGTAAAGCCATTTTTCTGATTTCTTATTTTTAGATAATAGGTGAATTACTGAGTTTGTAAATTATATGTATTTTCTGTTAAAGTGTTGTAAATAAGCCGAATATGGCCGTTTTTACGCATCCTATTTAACATAATATAAATTATATAACATCATTATGTACGCTATTTTTGGGGATAATTACCCGATTGGTACTGAATGACTTACCCCGACCGTTGCCTAAACAGGAATTTTTTAGGGCAAAAATTCTGGATCTATTTTTGGAAAAATTCATAATATGGAAAATCAGTTTATGAATGATAGATATTTCAAATTAAATTGGATTCTAGAGGTTACAACATAATCATCCTGTTTATAAACCAAATTGCCGTGGTTCTTACTTTTAGGAAGCTAATAACGTTGGTCAACTTTGTTTAAGCAAATATGTTTTTTGGATACGAATCTCATGAAGATCAAAATTCTGGATAGGTACTCTCCCATTAAAAGTAAGCAATTTAGGAAGAGCAAATAAAATTTTGACTTATATAAAATAAATTCACGAAGTATATTTTATGACTTTAAAAAGTATCCAAAGTAAGGCGATTAGAATTGAATAGACTGTATAATGGTAAGTAGTCGCTTTTTTAACTAATTCTAAGGCGGTGTAAATTATCAAAAAAATGATATAAAATATTTTAAACCAGACAAATACAGGCTTCTATTTGTCTGGTTTATTTGCTTCTTACAAATTCAAATTAGGTCAAAAATGCCTTAAATATCACAAATTTGAACTCCTTGACGTAAAGAATTGATAGGATCAAGCTTTGGAATGAACTCTTGAGCAACATATCCCTTAAAACCAGTCTCCTTTATGGCCTTCATGATCGCAGGATAGTACAATTCTTGGGTTTCGTCGATCTCATTTCTTCCAGGAACGCCGCCCGTGTGATAATGACCAATGAATTTATGGTATTTTTGAATGGTTGCAATTACATCTCCTTCCATAATTTGCATATGGTAGATGTCATAGAGTAATTTGAATTTCTCCGATCCTACCATTTCACATAATCCCGCACCCCAAGCGGTATGGTCGCACATATAGTCTTTATGATTTACCTTACTATTCAGTAATTCCATAATCATTGTAATTCCAAATTTTTCTGCACTTGGCATAAGACGTTTCAGGCCAATGGCACAGTTCCGCATTCCATCATAATCCGACATACCACGCCGGTTTCCTGAGAAACAAATAACGGTGGAATATCCAGCAGCTTTGAGTTTTGGGAAAAGGGCTTCATAGCTTGCAACGAGTTCGTCATGCAGGGCCAAATCATTAAATCCTTTTTCGATACCCATACCAGCACCACTCGGTAATGCACAGGTTAATCCGTATTTTTTGAGGGTTGGCCAGTCTTCAGGCCCCAGTAGCTCTATGGATTTTATACCAATGCTTTTACAATCCTTGGCGAAATCTTCTAATGGTATTTTTCCATAGCACCATTTACACACCGAATGGTTAATATTTCCTTTCAACACCAAAGGGCTAAGGTTTTTTACTGCGGCATTTAAATTATGGTGCCCCACAGCTAGTACACCCAGTCCTCCTGCGGTCATTTTTTTAAGGGAATTTCTTCTGTTAATTTTCGAATTCATACGATTCATATTTTTAAAGTAGTAACTATCTAAAGTGACAAAAGATTAAGATGTTATTTGCCACGCCATCACTAAGGTCTTGCGCTTCCTTTGTCGGCAGTCGGGAAATTATTAGGTACGTTTTGAGTTACTTTTCCAGTAATTACCCACTCCGTACCACGCTGTAAGGTGGTAATAAAACCGATACACTTTTGTGAATAATTTTCATGACCAAGAGCAGTATGGAATATTTTTCCTTTACCATAATTTAAGGTCATCAACAATGGTTCATGTAGTCCAGACCCGTTCTGTTCTTTAGCGCTATAAGCAGTAGCTAGCACAGTGATGTTTTTGGCAGGTCCACGAAGTCGGTCATATAATTCATCTTTTTGATGTACCCACTCCGAAGGAAGTCCTTTCATGATAGGATGGTTTTCGGCTCTGGTTTTGAGTACAAATTCGTGTTGTTTACCGTGACTTCCTCCGGTACCTGGTTGGTCATCACGAATCCATTTATTAGTACTTTCATCAAAATATAAGTAAGGGCCACTTTTCTCGTTTCTTTTCCCCCACCCTCCTAGGCCTATCATTTCATTGAACGCTGGCCATTCGGGAAATGCATTATCCGCAGCATGAACACTTACTAGTCCACCGCCATTTTTAATATATTTCTCAAATGCCACTTTTGTTTTTTCACTCCATGAATCACCATTGTAGTTCATTATCAGTGCTTTGTATTTTGAAAAATCCGGTTGGAATAGTTCCATGTTTCCTCCTTTGGGCGGTGTTGAGATAATATCTACCTGAAAAAGACCTGTTTCTTCAAGGTAATTTTTCATTGCAATGGATCCTTCTGCCATATTTCTATGGTTGTTTTGACCATCGATAATTAAAACTTTATATGCTTTTTTGAGGTTAGGATTAGGTTCAAATGCCAAAACATGCATTGAAAATAATACCAAAAGTAACATTGCCAAGGTGTATTTTTTATTCATTTTGTTATGTTTTTATAAAAAAATAAAGGTTAACTCAAATTGTTTGAGTTAACCTTTAAAGATAATATTATTACTGAAATACTTAAATTATTTACCTTTTGATTCCGAATAAATTGGATTTTTGGAATTACCTCCAGACAATAGGTAAGCCGTAAGGTCACGCAATTCGTCAGGGTTCAATCCATTTATCAGGCCAGGTAGCATTACAGATACCGTAGAAGATTTAATGCTTTTTACATTTTTACGAGAAATTTTACGAACTGTTTTCGCATCAAATGGATTTTGTGAGATATAGTAGAAGTTCGCATCTTCGTTCAGCTGACGACCTAATATTGACTCTCCATCTTTCATTTCATAAATAAATGACGCATACTGATCAGAGATGGCTTTGTTTGGATCAATGATCGCTTCCATTATATCTTTGACAGAGAACCGGTTACCCAGTTGGGTAAGGTCTGGGCCCACGTCGGAGCCTTCGCCACCAAGCATGTGACAACGATTACATAGTACTGCCGAGAATATCATTTTACCTTTCTCGAAGTCACGGTTATGCAAACTGTCTGCTACTAGACTAACTGCTTGATCCACTTTCCAACCACGTCCGGGTCCTTTTGGACTATACAATTGCACCAGTTCATTCCCACTAGAAGTAAGCTTTTCGCCACCAGACATTTTGTTGTAAAGGTCGAATTTGTCTTTGGGTACATTTTTAAGAGCCAAGTTTCTCGCTTTATCAATAAATCCAATATAACTACGACCTCCTTGATAACTAAATGCTTTTTCAAACCATTTGAAATAATCCTGGCGTAATTGGTCATTCCAACCAGTTTTTGCACTGCTCAATACAAAAGCATAATAGGTTTGTTGAGCCGGTGGAATTTTTTCCAACATTCCAGCGATATCCAAACCATATTGAGGATTTCTAAGGATTAAATCAGACGACGCCGTTGCAGTTGCATTATCGATATCATCAAATACCTCATTGTTTTTAAGCAATTTTAACGTTTTTTCAACAGCTCCTGGAGCTTCTAAGTTGATAAGTACTTTACTTAAACTTCTGTTAGTCAGAGCAGAACTAGAAGGATAATTAGGGTTTAGCTGCGATATTAATAGTTTTTTAGTCGCGGCATCAGGTTCTCCATTTTTGAATAAAGCCACTTCAATGGCACGGATTAAATCACGTTGTCTTGATTCTGGTAATTTTTTGTAATCAATACCAGCCAGTGCTTTGAAGAGTTCATTCTTATTGCTAGCGTTACCTTGTCTTGCCAAAGCCAACAATGCATATATTTTTGTCTGTTGGTTGGTTTCAGATAAAGCTTTTTGTTTCCATTCTGAAACAGGCTGATGTTCAACGGCCAATCTTGCAGCATAGCGAACAGTGCGGTCAGCATGTGCTAGGTTGGGCCATGCAGCAGCGATTGCTTTGCTATTCGTTCCTACATGATAAGTTTCAAGTTCACGACGCAATTTGTTTTCCGGAGTAATTACCGCAGTAGCAGTCGCCGATCCATTGGGTAGGTTTTTGTAGTCTTTATAGTAAACCCTGTATAGGTCTGACTGAAGACGGCGGCCACCTACTAGGAAGTAAAGAGCGCCATCTGGTCCAATCTGACCATCCGTAAGCGGCAGCGGAGAGCCTGATAAAAACTCTTCATGTTCTGCCTCATAGGTACCCCCTTTAGGTTTCAAATGTAAGCCGTGCATGATACCGAAACTCCAGTCAAATGCTAATAATGTATTTTTATAGCGAGCCGGGAATTTGGCATCTTTCAAATAAATTAAATTGGTAGGCGAACCCTGACCAATATTCATAATCGCAGGCATATTATCCGGATAAGAAGGAGCCCATTTTCCATCACCGGTTCTCCATCCAAATTCACTAGCACTTGTACTGTGGCATACACGTGTAGGACGGTACCAAGGTGTTCCAAAATCCCATTCCATGTCGGAGTCATAAGTGAATAAATCTCCCGCTTCATTGAATGCAATATCGAAAGGGTTGCGATACCCTGCACTGATCAATTCCCAGTTTTTTCCTTCTGGATCGGTATGAGCAATCCAGCCACCTGGTGCTTTACGATCGTTGGCATGGCCGCGTGGATCCTTTATTAATGGAAACAAATTGTCATCACCCCAGTTGTTCGGAAGACGGTAGGTATCCATTTCTGGTAAGTCAGTATGATTACCTGCCACTACATATAATGATTTTTTGTCAGGAGAAAGTATCACACTATGAGGGCCATGCTCCCCTTCCCCTTTCATGGCTTTCAATAAGGTGATTTTATCATATTGATCGTCATTGTCCGTGTCTTGTAAACGGTAAAGTCCACTCTGGTCCGAGAATTTTGGATTCGAACGGTTGTTTACCATTACATAAAGACTGTTAAAGGCATACAACAAACCATGAGAAAAACCCATTTGAATTTTACTAGTGTCGCCTTTGATCCCTAGTTTTTCAACTTCTGGTTTGGCGTTTGATCCAATTGCAGGTAGTTTTAGACGATATAAAAAACCGTATTGATCGGAAGCAATCATTCGTCCTTTATCATCAAAAGTCATGGAAACCCACGAACCTTCGTCATTATCTGACGGACTATATAAATGTTCCGCTTTAAATCCATCAGCAAGTTTCAATTTACTGACTTTGTCATCCGATGGAGCCATGGTTTTCGGAGACCTGTTGCTAATTAAAAGTCCACTCGAAACCGTTACGGCCACTAAGGCAGCAATTCCGATTGGAAATTTTAACCATTTTTTGGTTTGATGCATATTCAAGTTTAAAGGTTAAGTATAATAATATTTGATTTTGTTCTTAATTAAGGTAAATAATAACTGGTTTTCATCCAATATATACAAGTATAAACGATTGTTTTTGATTCACTGTCCTGCCGTATCTGGTTTTATTAAAGTTGTGTTATTAATTCTACAAATTAAGTACGCTACAAAACTAAAAATGGCACATTATATGCACCATTTTTAGTTTAAAAATTGCGGGTGACTCAATTAAAAACTAGGCGTCAGAGCAGCTTCAACAGCAGGATATCCATAATACTTATCTAAAACTGTGAATGCATTAGCAGGTGGAACCGCACCGGCCGGGAAATAATAGTTGAGAGGATTCGCCTTAACACGTGCACCATAAGGAACTATTATTTCTTGGATTCGATCTGTTCTAACGATATCAAACCATCTTTTATTTTCAAAAGCTAGTTCTACCCGTCTTTCCTTGAAGATTGCTTCGCGCATATCTGCCTGAGAAGTAGCAGTACTATTAACCAAACCAGCTCTTTTTCTTACCATATTAAGATACGGTGCCGCTTCGGTAGGTTTTCCTTGTTCATTTAATACTTCTGCCATATATAGCAAAGCTTCTGAATAACGATAAACTGGTAAGTTTTGTCCTGTATTACCGTGTTGAGAATGTTTACGGGCAAACTTCTTCACATAAGGGTATTCTTTATTTTCTCTAAGGCTTTGACTTAAAGTGATATATCCAATGGAAATATCTTTCCGTAAATCTCCTTTTTCATACGCGGCAATAATATCTGGTGTTGGAATATTATTGTTTTCTCCTGATATACCTTGCGGGTTTGAAGTCCCCG